>DVOR01000183.1 GCA_018713405.1 Candidatus Spyradenecus faecavium
AGCGCCGCCGTGCGCCTGTTGCTCGAGGACTCCCTGCCGCCCCTGTGGCGCGACCGCTTCCGCGCGTTGATGGCGCGCGACCCCACCACCCGCCACTGGCCCCGGCCCGCGCAACGGCGCGGCCTGATGGGGCGGCGCGCGTGGCTCGCGCTGGGCGTCGGCGCCGCGGCCGGCCTGGGCGCGGGCGCGCTCGGGCTGGGGCTCCTGCGGCGCGGCGGCGGGGCGCCCGAGACGGCGACGCCCGACCCCGCGGCGGCCGACTGGGCCGCGGGCCGGCCCCTCACCCTCGGCCCCGGGGCGCGCGCCGAGGTCGGCCCCGCCTTCGCCACGCGCCTGCCCGGCCTGACGCTGGGGCGGCAGGCGCGGCTGGACTTCCGCATGGAGGGGCAGGCCTGGCGGCTCGGCCCCGCGACAATCGACGACACCGCGACCCTCGCCCTCCACGGCCCCGGCCGCCTCACCGTCCCCGCCGACCCCAAGCAAGGCTTTCGCGGCGCCCTGCGGCTGGAGGGGGGCGCGGAGGCGCACTTCGAGGGCGTCTGCGGCGGGCCGCCCGCCGTCGTCCTCACGCGCGGCGCCACGCTCACCGTGCCCGGCAACAACCTGCGCCTGGCCCAACAGTTTCGCTTGCTGGACCTCTCCGAGGGCGGGACCTTCCGCTACCGGGGCAAGCGCCTCTTCCTCAACCTGCCCGACTCCGCGCCCGTGCGCCTGGGGCAGGGCGCGCTGTTCGAGGCCCACTGGGTCGCCTTCGGCGGGCGGTTCCACGCCGTGGCGGGCGGCGGCGCCCTCGACGGCGACGGCCATGTCTACGGCGACCTGCGCCTCTCCGCCGAGGCCGGGGCGACGCTCGACCTGCGTGGGCGCGTCATGATGTACGACTATTGGAAGCGTGGGCGCGTCATCGTCACGGCGGAGAACGCCGGGACCGTCCGCCTCGGGGCCGAACGCCTCCTGCCGCTCTGCGCCCTCCTCTTCGAGGGTGGGCGCACCCTGCTCTGCGCGGCGGCCGCCCAGGACACCGAGGCGAATTGGTGCACGGAGAAGACCTGCCACGACTGGCGGGTCCGCGCGGGGGCGACCCTCGCCGGGACCGGCTCGGCCACCTTCTCGAAGGACGCCCGGCTGGTCGTCGAGGCCGGCGGCGTCCTTGAGGGCGGCGAGGCGGGGCGCGGCACGCTCACGCTCTCGCGCGTCGCGCTTCAGGCCGGCGCCGTCCTCGCCTGCCGCGGCGGCACGGTCGCCGTCGGCGCGCTCGAGGCGCAGGGGCCGGTGACGGTCCGCCTGGACGGCGCCGCGCCCGGCACGCTCCTCACCTGGCGGACCCTTGCGGGCGCCACCCCCACTTTCCTTGCCGAGGGACTTCCCGCCGGCCGCATCCTCCGCGTGGAGGCCAACGCCCTGACCCTGACATGAAGCCGCCCGACACCCCGTGCACCCTGCTCCGCGACCTGGCCGACCCCGAGGCCAAGGAGGCCCAGTGGAGCCGCTTCGTCTCGCTCTACGAACCCCTGATCCGCGCGTGGCTCGCCCTGCGCGGCCTCGCCGGGGACGCGCTGGAGGAGTCGACGCAGGACGTCCTCGTCCGCCTTGTCCGCGCCCTGCGCAACAGCCCCTTCGACGCCGCGCGCGCCCGTTTCCGCACCTACCTGGGGTGCATCGTCGACTGCGTCGCCCGCGACCGCTTCCGGCACGACGCCGCCGAGCGCCGCCATCGCGCCGACTTGGACGCGCACGCCATCGACGCCTTGACCGACCCGGCCCCGTCCGTCGCTGAGCGGCTCGACCTTCAGCTCCGCCTGGCCGCCTACGAGGTCGCCCTGGGCGTCATCCGGCGCGACCCCGCGCTCAACGACCTCCAGCGCGCCGTCTTCGACGCCTGCATCCTGGGCGAGGAGCGGCCCGTCGACCTCGCGCGCCGCCTGGGCTGCCTGGCCAACACCGCCGTGCAGACCCGCCGTAGGCTCCTGGCCCGCGTGCGCGCCCACGTCGACGCCCTGATTGAGGGCAGCCAATCGCCGGAGGCCTGAGCCGCGGCGGCACAAAAAGACGGGCGTCCCAAGCGGGGCGCCCGTCCTGTTTCGCGGGAGGCGCTCAGGGGAGGGAATCGAGGAAGGCCTGCCACTCGGCGCGGAGGGCCTGGAGGTCCGGGTCGTCCTGCGGGGTGAGGGAGGAGAGGCGGCGGAGCTGGAGCGCGGCGGAGGACTTCGCGCGGCCCGGGTTCTGGGCGGCGGACCTGCGGAGGTTGGCCAGGGCGAGGCGCGAGACGGCGAGGGCCTTGACCTGCGGGTCCTTGGCGAGGGGGTCGAGGAGGGGCTTGAGGGCGGCGGTCTTGGAGGGGAGGGTGCGGATGAGGGCCTGGCCGTCGGCGAGGGCCTGGGAGGGATGGGCCTCGAGGTTGGCGCGCACGGCGGCCTCGGTCTCCTCCGCCCAGGCGTCGCAGCGCGCCAGGAGGGCGCGGGCCTCCTCGCCGGCGGGGCCGTCGCGGCGGGCGCGGGAACGGAGTTGGCGGACGGCGCCCTCGATGTTCTGGCCGACCATGAGGCGGCGGGCCATGTCTTGGTGGTGGCGGAGCTTGAGGCCGTCGGCGAGGGAGCCGGGGATGGGCTTTGGGGCCTCCTTGACGGCGTCCTTGACGGCCTTCTCGAAGGCGGCGAAGTCCTCGAGGGTGTTGCCGGCCCAGACGACCTCGCCGTCGTGGCCGATGACGTAGCCCGTGGGCAGGAGGTGGCCGGCGGAGGGCGCGCCGGGGACGCCCAGGAACTGGTAGGTCGGGAGGTTCGGGCAACCCGCGGCCTGGAGGACGGCGCGGACGGCGGCGTCGTCGCGGCCCTGGACGTGGGAGCCGAGGACGACGGCGCGGGGCTCCTTGGCGAGGGACTCCGCGAGCTTGGCGACCTTGGGGAAGGCGGCCTTGCAGCGGGGGCAGAGGCGGCCGAAGTCGTAGATGGCGACCACCTTGCCGTCGAGGGACTCGGGGGAGAGCTCGGGGCCGGCGATGCGGTTCTCCGGGGTGAGGCCGGAGAGTTCGAGCGCGCAGAGGGGCGCGGCGGCGAGGGCGGCGACAAGGGTCAGCAGGCGCATGGGTCAATCCTCCTCAAGGAAGAAACGGACGGAACTCTTTTTGTACTCGCGGGTGGAGAAGAGGACCTTGCCGGGGGGCAGGCCCGCGGCGTCGGTGAGGCGCCGGAAGGTGTCGAAGCCCTCCTGCCAGGAGGACTTGTGGATCATGGCGTAGAGGTTGAAGGGGAAGGCGGGGGTGAGCGGGCGGGCGTAGCAGTGGGTCACGTCCGGCTCGGCGGCGAGGCGGCGGCCGAAGCCGTCGGCCTCGGCCTCGGGGACGTGCCAGCAACACATGCCGTTGGCGGCGAAGCCGCTGGCGCGGTGGAAGAGGAGGAGGGCGAAGCGGCGGAGGGTGCCGTCGGCCTGCCAGGCGCGGAGCTGGGGAAGGTCCTCGGGGCGGAAGGGGGCGGCGGGGTCGGGCGT
>DVOR01000184.1 GCA_018713405.1 Candidatus Spyradenecus faecavium
GCGTCCTCATCGCCACCGCCCACAAGGACGTCGACTACGCCGCCCTCGCCCAATCCGCCGACCTCATCGTCGACACCCGCAACGCCATGGCCGCCGTCCCCACCAAGCCCGGCCAAGTCTGGAAGGCCTAAGCGCGCCTTCCGGCGCTCGGAAGTTTGGAGGCTGAGAGGCTTGGAAGCTTGGCCGCGCAACGCGACAGGCTACCAAGCCTCTTTGTTCCAATCGCTGGAAAGGAGTGCCTGTGTTTCATCTCTTGATTGAACGGGGCCGAGACGTCTGGCTAAAACGGTCGGATTGCCCCGCGCGCCCTCTGCTTGACTACATGCGTCGGCGCGGGGCTTTGCGGCCCGTGCAGATTGATGCGTTGGCCACCTATCTCTTCCTGAAGCTCCACTGCGGCAACGCCCCACTCTGGCGCATTTTCATGGGCGGGCTTTGGATGCCGCGCATCGACCCCGAAGGCACACGCGAGGACTTCCTGGAGGAAATTGAGGCCGACAAAGAACTTGAGCCCGTGCGGCAGTTGCTCAAGGCCGCCGGAGCCCCGGCAGACGCAGAGGGGCGCGAGGCCAACTACAAGGCGCTCTTCTACGACATCACCTATCCCGATTATCTCTTCTCCCTCCCCATGGGCGCGGGCAAGACCTACCTCATGGCGGCGATGATCTATCTCAACCTCTACTTCGCCGAGCAGAACCCCACGGACCCCACCTTCGCCCACAACTTCCTGGTGCTCGCGCCCTCCGGCACCAAGAGCTCCATCGTTCCCAGTCTGCGCAAAATCCGCGACTTCGACCCCACTTGGGTACTCCCGACCGAGGACGCCAGGCGCCTGCGCCGCGCCCTCGCCTTCGAGGTCTTCGATGCCGGCGCCTCCGCCGCGCGCTCCAACCGCACACGCAACCCCAACGCGCAAAAACTGATGACCCACGCGCCGCTTGACCGTTGCTTTGGCCTGGTGGCCGTGGTGAACGCCGAAAAGGTCATCCTCGACCGCATTGACAAGCAGTCGGCCGACCCTGACTTGCTCGACAAGGAAGAACTGGCTCGCGTGCGCGTGGCCAACGAACTGCGCGACCGCCTGGGCCAGCTCGCGCACCTTGCCCTCTTGGTGGACGAGGCGCACCACGTGCCCACCGCCCGCAAAGCCGCCGGCGAGGAAGTCTCCGAAATCCGTCTGCGCACCGTCATCCACGGCTGGGCCGCGAAGGGCAACGTCACCGAGGTCCTCGGCTTCTCCGGCACCCCCTATCTCGACAAAGCCGACCGTTTTTCCCTGCGCCAATACGTCAAACCCATCCACTGGCACGACGACCCGGAGCCCTACAAACGAAAACTCGTCTCCAGCAGGGAGATGACCAATGTGGTGCACCACTTTCCCCTCGTCAAAGGCGTGGGCACCTTTCTCAAGCGGCCGGTTGTGCGCACCTGCTCCGGGGAGTTCTCCGCCGTGCGAATCGTCGAGGATGGCGTCCGAGCCTTCATGACACGCCACCACAACACCGTCTGGCCAGACGGCACCCGTGCCAAACTCGCCATCTACGCCGGCACCATCGAGCGCGCCGAAGAGGAGATTGCCCCGCTCGTCCGCCGCCTGCTGACCGAATACGGCCTCGGCGAGGAGGCCCTTCTCATCCACCACCAGGGTAACAAGGCCCACCCTTCTCATCCCGGCAGTGCGCTGGCCTTCGCGCGTCTCGACCGCCCCGACAGCACTGTCCGCATCATCGTCCTCGTCCAAATCGGCAAGGAAGGTTGGGACTGCCGCTCCCTCGCCGGCGTCATCCTCTCGCAGGAGGGCGACTGCAACCGCAAGATGGTGCTTCAGACCACCTGCCGGTGCCTGCGCGAGGTCGCCAACGCCGATTGCGAGACCGCCATTATCACGCTCAACGACGCCAATTCCCGCCTTTTGGAAGACCAACTTCACGCCCAGCAAAGGGCTACGCTCAAGGACTTCGAGGAGGGCGCGGGACCTGCCCTTCTCCCCATCCGGGACCGCCGTGACAAAGTGGGCCTCAAAGAGATTTCCCTTCCCTTCTATCAGCTCCGCGTCACTCACGCAAAACGTATCGAGACTCCCGCCGATCCCGCCGCCGCCTTGACGGCCATCGACCCCGAGGCCTTCCGCCTTGTCAGGGCCATCCACCAAGGCGACTTTGACCGCGTGCGCGAGGCATCCGAGGCAATTGAGGCACCCGCGCCCGAGCATGCCTCCTTCTGGCTCTGGCGCTGCGCCATCGTCAAGGAGGGGCTGGATATGCTGCCGATGGCCGCCCTCCGCTCCCACCTTCCCGCACTGCGTGCACTCTTCGACCGCCTCACCTGCGCCCAAGGCGAGGAGCGTGTCTACCGCACCGACCTCAATCAGCCCGAGATCCGCGCCGCCATTCGCCGCGCCTTCGCTCCCCGCCACACCCTCTGTGTCTCCGAGACTTATGAGCTGGAGCACGCCGTTCTCGTCGCCGGCCTTCCGGACAGCGTCCCCAACGGCGCGGACATTGTTCCGGACGCCAAGACCTGTGCGGATATCCAAGCCCGCGACAACGGCTACGTCGACCCCGACACGCAAAAGAAACGCCAGACCATCGCCATGTTGCGCGAAATCGGGGAAAAGACCAAGGCCGACGACATCGAGCGCCAGCTCGACGCCGGCGAAAGCCGCACGTACCATCTCCTGCCCTACCGCATGGACAGCGACCTGGAACAACGTTTCTTCAAGGTCGCCCAAAACCATCACGCACTCAAGCAATACGGCCTCATCCTCCTTTACAACGGCGACCGCGCCCACACCGACTTCCGTATCCGGTGCTATGAGCTCCGCGGCAACGCCTGGCGGGCCGTCGGTGACTACACCCCGGACTTCCTCTTCCTCAAAAAAGAGGACAACCGCATTGCGCGCGCCCTCATCGTCGAGACCAAAGGCCAAATCTTCGCCCAAGACGAGGCCTTTCAGTTGCGCCGCTCCTTCATGGAAAACGACTTCGTGAAGGCCCAGGGCCCCGACGCCCCGCGTTACGATTACCGCGTCTACGAGGACATTCGGAACCCCCTCATGCGCGAGCCCCACCTCGTTGATTTCATCACCCGTGTCTGCGAAGAAACCTTCGGCAAGGAGCCCTGACCCATGCCCATCCGCTTCATCCCCTACCAACCCGCCCCCCTCTCCGGCCAAGCCCTCCTCGATACCTTTACCCGGACGCGCTGCCAAGCCCTTTCCTACGCCGGCAACGCCGTCCTCCGCGACGGCCTCCCGCTCTACGAATCCCTCGCCGCGGAGGTGCACGGCGACCCCGAGGCCGCCAAGCAAAACCTCCTCGTCCACGGCGACTGCAGGGCCGCCTGCGCCCTCCTCCGCGACCGCGGCATCCGCGTCGACCTCGTTTACATCGACCCGCCCTTCGCCTCCGGCGCCGACTACGCCAAAAAGGTCGTCCTCCGCCCCAACCCCCTCGCCCCTGCGGAGGCCGCCGAGGTCGACTCCCCCGACACCGGCTTCGAGGAGAAGATGTACGGCGACATCTGGGAAAAGGAGAAATACCTCAACTGGATGTACGACAACCTCATGGCCATCAAGTCCGTCATGGCCGAGGACGCCTCCATCTACGTCCACCTCGACTGGCATATCGGCCACTACGTCAAAATCATGCTGGACGAAATCTTCGGCGAGGACAACTTCCAAAGGGAGATCATCTGGGATATTCAGGTTCTGTCCGGATTTAAAACCATCGCTCCAAACTGGGTTCGTGGACATGACGTTATCTACTACTACTCAAAAGGGGAGAAACGCATCTTCAACAAGCTCCTCCAACCTCACAAGAAGGAATATCTCGATTCTTTCAACCGTGTAGATGAGAATGGCCGTCACTACATGATTGCTCATGGGACGAAACGTTATCGAGACGAGGTTGAGGCAAAAGGAAAGCCGTATGGTGATGTATGGAATGACATCATGTCCTTCCAACAGCAACCAACCTCAGACGAAAAAGTCGACTACGCCACGCAAAAGCCTGAAGCTCTCTTGGAACGCATTATCAAGGCCTCCTCCAACGAGGGGATGGTCGTGGCCGACTTCTTTGGCGGGAGCGGGGTGACCGCGGCGGTGGCGGCGCGGCTAGGGCGGCGGTTCGTGACGTGCGACGTGAACCGTAATGCGATTCAAACGATGCGCGACCGTCTGGTGGCGCAGGGAACGGCCTTCACGCAGGAAGAAATCCAGGACGGCGTGGCGCTCTTCCGCAATCCCGTCCAGACAATGGACAAGCTGTGCGAGCTGGTGCCGGGACTCCACCGCCTGACGGACGAGGATGTGGCGCTGGGCATTAAGCGGGAGGATTGGTTCGGTGTCATCAACGACCCGAAGGAGGGACGCATCCCCGTCTGGGCGCCGGACCTGAAGGAGGGCGCGGACCGCGTCCTCACCAAGGAGACCGTGCTCCGCTTGGTCTACGACGTCTTGCCCTCGCTGAACGACGTCGCCAAGTGCGCCCGCTTCCTCTACGCCGACCTCGATCGCCCCGTCAACAAAATGGAAGCGGAGGTGAACAGCGAGAACGAACGCTCGACCGTCGCGGTGGAGTTCGTGGACCTCAAGCCCTACTTGGAACAAGCCATCCTGCGCGACGACGCAGATTGGGAGCTGACCGAGGACTCCGAAGGCCTAATAAAAGGATGGCGTCTGCGTCTGAACGCCTTCCGTAGCGACCGTCTCGTGAAAACGCTCGAAGGGCTCAACGCCAAGGCCTGCCTGCAACCCTCCGCCAAGGGGCGCCAGGCTATCACACTGTCGGATGAGGGGCTCGAGGGTGTGGAGTGGGTGGGCGTGGACACGCACGCCGAAGGCCCCTGGCAGAGCGCCGCCGAGGTTCGCATCGAACCCTCCGGCACCGTCACCCGAAACGGCGCCAAAACCAAAGACCGCTGGGACGCCACTCTCTTCTGCGAGGGCACCGACCGCCCCAAGCGTCTCAAGATTCGCTCCGTCCTCGGCGATGAGACGATCTTTGAACTGTGAATGATAGAAAAGGACCACCATGATTGAGAAATTGGACAAGGGGCAGGAGGAGGCGCTGTATGCCGAGCCGGGGCGGCCGATGTTGGTGACGGGGCCGGCGCGGAGCGGCAAGAGCTTCGCGCTGATTCTGCGGGCCACGTGGTTGATCCGGCAGCGGCTTCTGAAAGGGAAGAAGTTGCTTTTCCTCACGGAAGGTCTCTGGGGTATGGAGATGGCCACGGGGTTGTTGGGGCAGTTCCTCTCGGTGGAGGAGCAGGATTTGGTGGACGTGATGCCGTTCAACGACCTCTTCCGCGACGCGTGGATGCGGATTTCCCCGGACACGAGGGTAAAGGGGCTCACGGGGGTACTTCACCGGCCACGTTTCCACGTGGGCTTCCCGAAGGAGTTCTACAATGCGAACAAGCATTCCGTTCACCAAGAAGCCTCGCTCACCTTCGACCGTGCCTTTCACAAATCCCCCCGGATTGGCGGGCTCTCGGAGCACGCGGCACGACGGGAGTTCACCGACATCTTGATGGAATGGGACATCCGATCGCTGGATGACTATCTCGCCCAGCCGCGCCCGGCGCTCTTCGGCACGCTTTCGGACGAGGACAAGGTGGAGCTATGGAATCGCGTCTTCGGCCCGGCGTTGGAGGCAACAAAGACACGTGCGACGCGGCGCTCGGCACGGGACTGCGCGGCGGAGCTGAACCTGCTGACGGAACTGGTGCTCGCGGGCAAGAAGGCGAACAAGGATGCGGCCCTGTGGAGCGGGCGCTATGGCGCGGTGATCGTGGATGACGCACAAAATCTCTCCCCTTCAGCGTTGCGTTTTCTGAAGGCGTTGGCCTCCGAGGGCAATCTGGTGCTGGCCTCCAATCGCCTGGAGACCCTTAACCAGCCGGCGGCGACCCTGGCGGAGTGCGGCATCGATGTGCGCGGACGCGTCTTCCGCATGGACCGGAACCACTCCAAGGCGAGCGGCGCCCTGCAAACCTACGCGCGGAATCTCGTGGAGGGGCAGACCTTCACGGAGATGGATGGCACGCCTGCGGCGCTTCCCGCGCCGGTCGCGCCGAGCGGCGCGATGCCCCAGGAACGCACCTTCGCGGACAGAGAGGCGATGCTCGACGCCATCGCAGCATGGCTGAAGGAGGGGTATACGCCCAAACAGGGGTTTGGGGCCTGCGTTGTCACGCGTTTGGAAACGGCACAATGGCCTCTCATCCAAGATTTGGGGACGCGCGGGATTCCCTGTGTCCCGAATCCGACCGATGATTGGGTCATACCGCTTTACACGCAGGGCATTGAATTCCATACCGTAACCGGTGCGCATATCGGCAGGATGGTCACCATCTTGGATGACTGGCTCGATGCGCAGTGGGATGAATCGCAGGAGGGCGACCCGGCGGCGTTGCGGGCGCGGGCACAGTGGGCGTTGCAGGCGCTCCATGCCACGCTCACGCGGGCGGAAAAGCGCGTGCTTATCGTCTCTTCCAACGGACTGACAGTCTCCAAACTCAAGGAGGAAGCGCAATGAAGGTTGTCATTGTCGGCGGCGTGGCCGCGGGGGCGAGCGCGGCGGCGCGCCTGAGAAGGCTCGACGAGTTCGCCGAAATCACGTTGGTGGAGAAGGGGCCCGCCATCTCCTACGCCAACTGCGGCCTGCCCTACCACGTGGGCGGCGTCATCCCCGACCGCGACAACCTGCTCGTGATGTCCGCCGAGGGCTTCCGCAAACGCTTCAACGTCGACGTGCGCACCTCCTGCGAGGCCACGGCCATCGACCGCACCGCCAAGACCGTCACCGTGCGCAACGCCGACGGCTCCGTCGAGGCCCTCCCCTACGACCGTCTCCTCTTGGCCACGGGCGCGACGCCCATCCGCATCCCCGTCCCCGGCCTGCCCGACGACCGCGTCTTCACCCTCAACTCCCTGACGGACATGGACCGCCTCATCGCCGCCGTGCGCGGCGCCAAGTCCGCCCTCGTCATCGGCGGCGGGGCCATCGGCGTGGAGACCGCCGAGAACCTGGCCCACCGCGGCCTGACCATGACCCTCGTGGAGAAGGCCCCGAACATCCTCCCCGCCATGCTCGACCCCGAGATGGCGACTTGGGCCGAGGATGCCCTCCGCGAGACGGGCGTCGACCTCCGCACCAAGCGCACCGTCGCCTCGTGGGCCGACGGCGTCGCCACGCTCGACGACGGCGCGACCGTCCCGGCCGACCTCGTCGTCATGGCCCTGGGCGTGCGTCCCAACTCCGCCCTCGCCCAAGCCGCCGGCCTCGACCTCGGAGCCAAGGGCCACATCAAAGTAAATGCGCACCTCCAGACCTCCGACCCAGACATCTTCGCCGCTGGCGATGTTGCGGAGGTCGATGGCTTTGCCGTCGCACTGGCCGGCCCCGCGAATCTGCAGGGGCGGGCCTTCGCGAAGAGTATCGTGGACGTGGAGGAGGGCAGCAATCTTTCTCTGCCGTATGACCCCGGCCTGGCCAGTGGCATCGTGAAGGTGGGTGCCTTGACCGCCGCCGGCACCGGTGTGCCCGAAGCTCGGCTCAAGGCCGAGGGCAAGACTTATACCGCGATTTATGCCCATCCGATGGCACATGCGGGCTACTATCCCGGCGCCACGCCCATCCATGTCAAGGTGCTGATGGGCGAGGCGTGGGAGATACTGGGTGCGCAGGCCGTTGGAACGGAGGGCGTGGACAAGCTCATTGACGTAATCAATGCCTCGGCGTGTGACATCTCGGGGTGTTCCTGCCTGTCCGAACTCAACCTCTGCTATGCGCCGCCCTACGGCTCCGCCAAAGCACCCGTGAACATGCTCGGCATGATTGCGGAGAATGCCGAAGACGAACTCACCCGGCCCATCACGCCGGCGCAGATTCCAGAGGGGGCGTTCCTGCTGGATGTGCGCGAGCCGGCGGAAGTGGCCGGCGGAACGATTCCGGGTGCGGTGAACATCCCCCTCGGCGACCTGCGCGACCGCCTCGGCGAGGTACCCAAGGACCGCCCCATCGTCGTCTTCTGCAAGGTCGGCCAGCGTGGTTACTTCGCCGAACGCCTCCTCTCCCAGCGCGGCTACGACGTCGTCAACCTCTCCGGCGGCTACACCACCTGGCTCGCCTACAAGAAGGCAGGGCTCCTGTGAGAATCGTCCAAATCCTTCCCTCGCTCAACGACGGCGGCGTCGAGCGCGGCGTGGTCGACAGCAACCGCCTCTACGTCCGCGCGGGCCACGAGAGCGTCGTCATCTCCGCCGGCGGCAAACGCGTCGCGCAGATCGAGGCCGACGGCGGTCGCCACGTGACGCTGGACATGCGCTCGAAGAACCCGCTCACCGCGCCCTGGCGCGCCTGGGCCCTCCGCCGCGCCCTCCGCGAGATCCGCCCCGACGTCGTGCACTTCCGCAGCCGCGTGCCGGGCTGGCTCACCCTCTGGGCCAACCGCACGCTCGGCCTGCCCACCGTCTCCACCATGCACGGCCTCAACCACCCCGGGCTCTACAGCAGCGTGATGGTGCGGGCCGACCGCGTCATCTGCGTTTCCACCGCCGGCCGCGCCTTCGTCCGCGAGCACTATCCCTGGGTGCCCGAAGACCGCCTCGCCGTCATCCCCCGCGGCGTGGACCTCGAGACCTTCGACCCCGCGCGCCTCGACGCCGCGTGGCAGGCCGACTTCCGCAAACGGTGGGGTCTGGAGGGCAAGTTCGTCGCCCTCGTCGTCGGGCGCGTCTCCCGCCTCAAGGGCGTGGACGTCCTCATCCGCGCCGTGGCCGAACTCAAGGAGTCCTGGCCCGAGCTCGTGGCCCTCGTCGTCGGCGGCCCGCAGAAACACCAAGAGGACTACCTCGACGAACTGAAGGCCCTTGCCCGCGACCTCGGCGTGCAGGACCGCGTCGTCTTCACCGGCAGCCAGAGCCACATCCCCGAGATCGACGCGCTGGCCGACGTCCTCTGCTCCTGCAACGTCAGCAAGCCAGAGAGCTTCGGGCGCACCGTTGCCGAGGCCCTCGCCATGGAGACCCCCGTCGTCGCGGCGGCCCACGGCGGCGTCCTTGACATCGTCCGCGACGGCCAGGACGGCTTCCTTGTGCCCCCCGGCGACGCCCACGCCCTGGCGCAGGCCCTCCGCCGCGTCCGCGACACGGCCTTCGGCCCCCTGCGCCCCCACATCGCCGACACCTTCACCGCGGAAAAGATGGCCCAAACCACGCTGGACCTCTACCAATCCCTCCTCTCCCGCTGAGGATTTCCCCTCCCCAACCCGAAAGCCCCCTTCCCCGACCTTATAAGGGACGGGTTGGAGAGGGCACACGCCTTATGCCAAGGCCTCGACGACGGTGTCGGAGAGGGAGTGGGTGGCGGAGGCGAAGTTCAGGCCGATGAGGTGGATGGGCTTGCCCAGGGCGCGATAGGGCTCGGCGTAGCCGCTTTCCTTGATTTGCGCGAGGGCCTCGGCGGCGGTCTTGTCGACCTTGAGCTCGAAGACGAAGACACGCTCGTCGCTCTCGGCCACAATGTCCGCGCGACCTTGAGCCTGGCGGTCTTCGGCCGTCACGCGGAAGGGGGACCAAGACGCGAGCAACACGTAGAGAATGCGTTGGTAGGCGGCCTCCGGCACGCGGGTTTCGGTCGAACCATAAGGCAAGTGGGCGTAAAGCGCGCGCAGTTGGGTGAAGAAGGTCTCGAAGTCGGCCTCCATCAGGCTGAAACACGTCGTGTCGCGGAAGGTCTCGCCGCCTTCTTCCTGCGCGGCATATTGGAGGAGGAGGGAGTTGAGGTCAAGGCGCACCTCCTCATTGGGGATACCCAGCGTAAAGAGCGGGTTCTTGAAGTCTTTGATGGTGAGGTAGCCGCCTTGGTAGAGCATGGCGACCGGTGTGAGGGCCTCCAGTCGGCAAATGTCAAGGGCGGTCTCAGTCACACCGCGGATATTCTCGTAGTCCCGTCCGTCGATGTCGTGCATGGTGAGATAGTTGATCAGCGCGGAGGAACGGCCGGTCTTGGACCACGTGGGC
>DVOR01000185.1 GCA_018713405.1 Candidatus Spyradenecus faecavium
CCGCCGAGGGCCGCGACCTCGAAGACCTCCCCTTCTGAACACTCTGAACCGCAAGGAACACCACCATGCCTATGAAACCCAAACGCCCCGGCACCCGCAAGCCCAAGGCTGACATCCTGCCCCGCAAGCGCCAGGCCGCCCTCGAGCCCACCGAGCTCGTCGACATCAACGACGTCGAGCTCCTCCGCCGCTTCGTCACCGAATACGGCAAGATCATCCCCGCCCGCGTCACCGGCGTCACCGCCCTCCAGCAGCGCCACATCAAAAAAGGCATCCGCCGCGCCCGCAACATGGGCCTCCTCGCCTAACGAAAGGACAACACCCATGTCCCAGCAAGTCATTCTCATGGACGACGTCGCCCACCTCGGCAAGATCGGCGACACCGTGCACGTCCGCGACGGCTACGCCCGCAACTACCTCCTCCCCAAGGGCCTCGCCGAGCCCGTCACCAAGAACGCCCTCCGCAAGCTCGACAAGATCCGCAAGGAGCGCGAGGAGCTCCTCAAGATCCGCCGCGCCGAGGCCCAGGACAAGGCCTCCAAGCTCCGCGGCCAGACCCTCACCATCGCCGTCAAGGCCATCGAGGGCGACGAAGAGGGCAAGCTCTACGGCTCCGTCACCGCCGCCGACATCGCCAAGGCCCTCACCGAGGCCGGCGTCGCCGTCGACGCCGCCATGGTCAAGCTCCCCGAGCCCATCAAGAACCTCGGCACCTCCGACCTCACCATCGCCCTCATGGCCGGCGTCGAGGTCACCCTCCGCCTCGCCATCGTCGCCGAATAAGCGACCCGAGCGCGACCCCAAAAAGCCCCGACCCCCCGGTCGGGGCTTTTTTTTGTCGCGCCCGCCCCTCCGTGCCACGCCCCTTTTCCGCGAAGACGCAAAGGGTGCGGGCGATCCGGCGGGGACGATCCCCGCCGTCCACCCGCCCCTTCACGACTGACGGGAACGGCCCAACGGCCCAACTCAAATAAGTGCCGATGATTTTCCGAAACCCTAAGGGGTCTGGGTCAAAACCCTTAGGGTTTGGGGTCAAAACCCTTAGGGTTTCGCCTCGAACCCCTTAGGGTTTCGCGGGGCGGCCTCCGGCGGGCGACGGAGGAAAGGGTGGGGGCAGCGGTGCGCATGAACCCTTTGCCGCTTCAAGAGAAAGGGCGTGCGGCGGCCCGTGGCCTGGCGTTGCTTAGAGCGGGTGTAAGGATTCGGCAATGCCAGAGTGAAGGAGGTTTAGAGCGGCTCTAAAGCAAAAAGAGTGTTGACAGGGGGCCTAGGGCGGGGCTATACTAGGGGCGAAAGTCGAGGAACAGCCATGTCAGAGCAAGCAGATGAGCAGGACAAGCGGGAGGCGCCGGCCGGGGTGCAGTATGTGGTGCACCCGACGCCGCCGGACAAGCAGGGGCGCCGGCAGCGGTGCGCGCACCCGGTGACGCGCAAGACCTATTCGCAGGAGGAGCTGGCGGCCTATGTGGCGGCGCGCTCCCCGCTCCTGAACGCGGCCACGGTGATGTTCGTCCAGCGCGAGGTGCACGAGGCGGTCAAGGAAATCCTGCGCCAGGGCGACAGCGTGGCCTTCCAGAATCTCTTCACGATGCAGCTCTCCATCTCCGGGACCTTCGAGGAGGGCGGCGCGCCCGACCCGGAGAAGGGGAACGTGCTCAAGCCGCGCGTGCGCATCGCGCCGGCCTTCATCAAGGAACTGAACAAGGGCATCGCGTTCGTGCCGAAGGAGGGGACGCCATGAGGGGAATCGTTGCGGCGGGCGCGGCGGCGCTGCTGCTCGGGCTGACGGCGTGCGCGCCGGGCCTGGAGGAGCGGCTGGAGGCCGCGCGCGCCTATCAGGCCGGCAAGGCCGAGGAGACGGCCGCCTTCTTCAAGGACCGGACGGCGCCGCTGACCCTGCCCGAGTGCCGGGCGTGGGCGCACGAGCGGACGCTGAAACTGACGCAGGCGCGGCTCGACGCCAGCCTGGCGCGCATCCAGAGCACGGCGGCCTTCTCCGCCTTCCTGCCGCAGGTGGAGTGGACCTACCAGCGTTCGGGCACGGACAAGACGCTGCGCACGAACGTGCCCTCGCTGGGGCTCGCGGTGCAGATGCAGGACAAGTGGATGACGCAGACCGCGCTCACGGTGAGCCAGCCCGTCTTCGCCCCCAACGCGTGGCTCCTGTGGCTGGCCGCGCGGCGCGGGGCCGACCTGCAGGAACTGACGACGGCGCGCAACGAGGAGATGCTGGATGTGCAGGTGGCCACCCTCTTCTATCAGGCCGCCGTCGCCGCCCGCACCATCGAGGCCTACGACGCCCAGGCCGACGCCTCCGCCGAGCTGGTGCGCCAGATCGAGGCGCTCGAGGCCGAGGGGCTGGCCCTGCGGGGCGAGGCCGCGCGGGCGCGGGCCTTCCATGAGAACGACCTTTACAACGCGCAGGTGGCGCGCGACAACGCCTTCGCCGCGAAGGCCAACCTCCTGGACCTGCTGGCGCTCCACCCGCTCTCCGACGCCGCGCCGCCCGTGGACGGCGCGAGCCTGCTGGCCGTGCGGGCGTTGCCCTGGGGCACGATGGACGCCGAGGGCAAGTGGGCCCCGCGCGGGCGCGACGCGGCCTTGGCGTTGCCGCTGGAGGAGTGGCTCTGGACGGCCCTCGTGGCGCGGAAGGAGCTGTGGGCCGGCGACCTCTCCATCACGCTGCGGAAGGTCGAGGCGCTCGCCGCCTTGGCGCACTTCCTGCCCACGCTCTCGGTCACCGGCGGCCGGGCCTACGCAGGGAGCGACTTCATCACGCCGCACAGCTACCTCACCGGCGGCATCGGCGGGGTGATGAGCGTCTTCGACGGCCTGCAGTCCATCGCCGACTACCAGGCCGCGCGGGCGCGGGAAGAGGCGGCCTATGCCCTGCGCGAGGACGCCGCCGCCACCCTGATGGTCTCGGTGTGGCAGGCCTGGACGAACTGGCGCCAGGCGCGCGACCTCAAGGCCGTCGCCGCCGTCGCCCTGCAGGCCGCGGAGGTCGACTACGCCGAGACCAAGGCGCGCTACGAGGACGACCAAGAGACGCTCTCGGAGGTGCTCGACAAGTTCTCCGCGCTCGAGCAGGCCCGCATCGACGCCGTCTCCTCGGAGTATGCCGACGCCTTGGCGGAGTACGTCTTCCGCGACACCGTCGGGCTGGGCTGGGGCGATGGGGCGGCAAGCCGCCCCGGAGAACAGAAAACAGAGAACAGTGAACAGAGCGCCCCTGACGGGGCGACGGATAAGACTCCGGACGGGAAAAGTGAATCTCAGGAACCTTTGCTAAAAAAGATTGGAGGTGCAGCATGAAGCAGGAAACCTTCGACAATCAAACCTTGAACCATTTCACAGTCGTCACGGGGGCGTGCCCGTCGCGCGCCGGCGCGCGCTCCGTTTTCCGTTTTCCGTTCTCCGTTCTCCCCATTTTGGGACTCTGCTCACTCCTCCTCGCAACGGGTTGCCAGAAAGAGGAGGCCGCCCAGCAGGCCGACACGCGGCCGCGGGTGCGGGTGTGCGCGCTCACGCCGGGGCTGACCTTCGAGGACGTGGCCGTGGTGCAGGGCTCCATCCGCACGAAGTACACCGCCGCCGTGGCCTCGCGTCTGCCCGGGACGATCGACGAGGTGCTCGCGGACGAGGGCGACACGGTCAAGGCCGGGCAGCCGCTCTTCCAGGTGGACCGCGTCAACCTGGAGAACCAGGTCGCCATCGCCAAGGACGACCAGGCCGTCGCCCGCGCCGCCAAGGCCGAGGCAGAAGCCGCCCAGGCCGAGGCCGAGGCCGCCCACGCCAAGGCCGAGACCGACGCCGCGCGTTACCGCCGCCTCTACAACGATTCGCGCTCCGTCACCAAGGACGCCTGGGAGAAGGCCGAGCTCCAGCTCCGCAGCGCCGCGGCCTCGCTCGCCCGCGCCAAGGCCGCCGTGGCCACGGCCGACGCCAAGATCCTCCAGGCCGACACCGCCCTGCGCATCGCCGAGAAGAACCTCTCCGACTCGCGCGGCCTGGCGCCCTTCGACGGCATCATCACCCAGAAGCTGCAGGACCGCGGCGACTACGTCGACGCCGGCACGCCCATCTTCACGATGGACGACCCGCGCGTGCACGAGCTCTGCCTGACCCTGACCGCCGACCGCTATGCCGACGTCGCCGTGGGCAAGACCCTGGTGAACGCGGACTTCGGGCAGGAGCTCCCCGTGACCTACAAGTCGCCCACCATCAACCCGATGACGCGGACCTTCGAGCTTCGGGCCGTGACCAAGCCCGACCCCGCCGTCGCGCCGGGGCTGCTCTGCGGCACGCGCATCGTCTTCGCGCGGCGGCAGGGCTTCGGCCTGCCCGCGGGGGCCGTGGCCAAGCGCGGCGGGCGCGAGGTCGCCTTCGTCGTCGCCGACGACGGCACGGTCGCCTCGGTCGAGGTCAAGAAGGGCGCCACCGCCGGCGCGATGGTCGAGGTGCTCAACCCCGAGGCCTTCCAGGGCAAGCGCGTGGTGGCCGAGGGCATGCTGCTGCTGAACGTGGGCGACGCCGTCGTGCCCGTGGAGTGAGAGGAAGGAGGGCTGCGCCATGTTCCTTGCGGACGCCTCTGTCAAACGCCCCATCGCGATGAGCGTGCTCATCATCATGCTCTCGTTCCTGGGCGTGATGTCCCTGCGCACCTTGGGCAACGACCTCCTGCCGACGGTCGACATTCCCTACGTCACCATCTCCGTGACCTACTCCGGCGCCTCGCCCGACGAGATCGAGACCTCCATCACCCGCAAGATCGAGGACGCCATCTCCCAGGTCGAAGGCATCAAGCACATCACCTCCACCTGCCTGAACAACTTCACCCAGGTCCTCATCGAGTTCGAGCTCGACCGCGACGTCGACGTCGCCGCCACCGACGTCCGCGAGAAGATCGACCTTATCCTCGACGACCTGCCCGCCGACGCCGAGGAGCCCGAGATCCTGAAGTTCGACGTCAATGCCACCCCCGTCGTTACGATGGTCCTCAAGGCCAAGGGCGACACCCTCAAGGGCGCCACGCAGGAACAGACCGACGAATTCATCGACGAGCTCTACGACTACGCCGACGACAAGCTGAGCGACCGCTTCTCCTCCCTGGCCGGCGTGGCCAGCGTCGACCTCATCGGCGGCATGGAGCGCGAGGTGCTCGTGGACGTCGACCGCGAGAAGCTCGCCGGCCGCGGCCTCTCCATGGCCGACGTCGTCCAGGCCGTCGGCCAAAGCAACATCAAGATCCCCATGGGCCAGATTGACGCCGGCGACCGCGAGATCTCCCTCACCTTCGACGGCGAGCCCGACGAGCCCGAGGGCCTCGGCGACATCCAGGTCGGCGTCGTCCAGGGCCAGCGCGTCTACCTCCGCGACGTCGCGACCTTCCGCTTCGGCACCGAGCGCGTCACCTCCCGCTCCTTCTACGACGGCGAGCCCTGCGTCACCATGAAGGTCACCAAGAAGGGCGACGCCAACGGCACCCAGGTCGTCGCCGAGGTCGAGCGCGTCGTCAAGGAACTCGACGGCACCCTCCCCGGCGGCATGGAGCTCGTCTGGTTCCGTGACGACGGCACCTACATCAACGCCACCGTCAGCGACGGCTTCGTCTCGGTCTGGCAGGGCGTCCTCCTCACGGGCCTGGTCCTCCTCCTCTTCCTGGCCGACATCCGCACCGCCTTCGCCGCCTTCGTCTCCATCCCCGTCACGATGCTGGTGACCGCGGGCGTCTTCCCCCTCTTCGGCTACACCTTCAACATCATCACCATGTGCGCCGTCGGCATCTCCGTCGGCATCCTGGTGGCCAACTCCATCGTCGTGCTCGAAAACATCGGCGCCGAGTTCGCCAAACGCCGCGGCACGAAGTACGAGATCGGCCCCGTCGTCGCCTCCGCCACCTCCTACGTCGCCCTCGCGGTCGCGGCCTCGGCCCTCACCAACGTGGTCGTCTTCCTCCCCATCGCCACGATGTCCTCCCTCGCCGGCAAGTTCCTCTCCCCCTTCGCCGTGGTGGTCACCGTCGCCACCTTCGCCTCGCTCCTCATCTCCTTCACGCTCACGCCCATCCTCGCCATGGTCACCGTGAACTGGGGCCAGCGCTGGGTCAACCCCGCCCTCGCCTGGTGCCTCCGCCCCTGGGACTGGTTCTACCGCCGCATGGAGCGCGCCTACGTCCGCTCCGTCAAATGGGTCGCCCGCGCCCCCTGGCTCTTCCTCGGCGTCGCCACCGGCCTCACCGTCCTCGGCTTCCTCTACTTCCCCTCCCGCGTCGAGATGGATTTCGTCTCCGAGGTCGACCAAGGCGACGTCACCGTCCGCCTCGAATACCCCGCCGACTACAACCTCGGCCGCTGCATCGAGCGCACCACCGCCATCGCCCGCCGCATCCTCGCCGCCGAGCCCGCCGTCACCCACTCCAACATCAACTGCGGCAAAGTCCAGGGCCAGATGGGCACCGTCTCCGAAGGCCCCTACCTCGCCGAGGTCAACCTCCGCCTCACCCCCATGACCGAACGCCCCGAGGACCCCATCGGCGCCATCCGCGCCCGCCTCCGCGCCCTCCTCGCCGACGAGCCCGACTGCATCTACTCCGTCCTCATCCCCTCCGCCGCCGGCGGCGCCAGCCAAGACATCGTCCAATACGTCAAGGGCCCCGACCTCGACGTCCTCGACCAAGCCGGCCTCAAGATGCAGAAAGCCTTCGCCGCCGACCCCGTCAACACCGACGTCGCCTCCTCCATCCGCCCCGGCCGCCCCGAGGTCCGCTTCCTCCCCGACCGCGCCGTCCTCCACGACCTCGGCGTCCCCGCCGCCACCCTCGGCCAATCCCTCCGCGCCAACGTCGCCGGCCTCGAGCAGACCGTCTACAAGCGCGGCGACCGCTCCTACGACATCCGCGTCCGCTACAAGCAACGCGACGGCGAGGACCAGATTGCCGCCATGGACCTCCCCGGCCCCGACGGCCTCCCCTTCGCCATCGGCGCCGTCGCCCAGCTCCAGGAAGGCCTCCAGCCCACCATCATCAACCGCTACGACAAATCCCGCACCGTCGTCCTCTACGCCAACGCCGCCCGCGGCCACGGCATGGGCACCGCCCTCGCCCACCAAGCCCAAGACATCCGGGAAAACCTCCCCCCCGGCTGCACCGCCACCATCGGCGGCATGGCCGAGAAGATGAACGAGACCTTCACCGAGTTCGCCACCGTCACCTTCGTCGCCATCGTCCTCACCTACCTCCTCCTCTGCGCCATGATGGAATCCTGGACCCAGCCCTTCATCATCCTCCTCACCGTCCCCTTCTCCTACCTCGGGCTCTACATCGCCCTCTGGCTCACCGGCGAGAGCATGTCCATGTTCGGCCTCCTCGCCGGCGTCATGCTCGTGGGCGTCGTCGTCAACGCCGCCATCCTCCTCATCGACGAGATCAACATCATCCGCCGCACCTGCGGCACCCCCAAGCACATCGCCCTCATCCGCGCCGCCAAGCGCAAGTTCCGCCCCATCCTCATGAGCTGCGTCGCCGCCCTCTTCGGCATGCTCCCCATGGCCACCGGCACCGGCCTGGGCTCCGAGCTCCGCGCCTCCATCGGCATCGGCTCCGTCGGCGGCATCATCCTCTCCTCCCTCATGGCCCTCTACTTCATCCCCGCCGCCTACCTCATCCTCACCCGCCGCGACTGACCCCATTTCCGCCTCTGTCCCATGAAAAAGCCATCCAAACCCGACTTCAACCACTCTTCCGCCGCTGAATACCTCACCTTCGTCGCCGCCGCCGGCGACAAAGAGGAGTCCTTCGACCTCCGCTATGAGGATGAGACACTTTGGATGACCCAGCGTCTTATGGCCGCGCTCTACAATGTCTCCATCCAAGGAATCGGTCAGCACATCAAGCAAATCTATGCTGATGGGGAATTGTTAGAGGAGGCAACTATAAAGAAATTCTTTATAGTTCAACAGGAGGGTACTCGCCGTGTCACCCGCCAGGTGGCACACTACAGCCTGCCGATGATCATCGCCGTCGGCTTCAAGGTCAACAGTCCTCGCGCCGTCCAGTTCCGAAAATGGGCCAACGCCATCATCCGTGACTTCACCGTCAAGGGCTGGGCCA
>DVOR01000186.1 GCA_018713405.1 Candidatus Spyradenecus faecavium
GGCGGCCTCGGCGAGGGGGCGGAGCTCGGCCTCTTCCTCGTGGGGGACGTCGACGGCGAGGAGGCCGTCGATGCCGGCCGCGGCGGCGTCGGCGCAGAGGCGGGCGGGGCCGTAGGCGAGGAGGGGGTTGAAGTAGGAGAAGAGGACGAGGCCGGTGTCGGGGTGTTTGGCGCGGAGGCGCTTGGCGAGGGCGAGGATCGCGGGGAGGTCGACGCCGCCGGCGAGGGCCTTTTGGCCGGCGGCCTGGATGACGGGGCCGTCGGCGATGGGGTCGGAGAAGGGGACGCCGAGCTCGAGGACGTCGGCGCCGCCGGCGATGAGGGCCTCCATCACGGCCTCGCTCTCGTCCAGCGTGGGGAAGCCGCAGGGCATGTAGAGGACGCGCGCGGCGCGGCCCTGGGCCTTGGCGCGGGCGAAGGCGGCTTGGAGGCGGCCGTTCTTCCGCGAAGACGCAAAGGTGCGGGGCAGGCTGTGCGCTTCACCGTTCGCTTCGCTCACTGCCGCGCACACCTTCCTCGCCTCTTGGTTGCCTTGGGGGGTGCCGCCGTCGGGGGAGAGGGGGCCGTCGTAGCGGTAGTCGGGGTGGGCGGCCTTCCATTGGGCGACGTTGTCCATGTCCTTGTCGCCGCGGCCGGAGAGGTTGACGACGAGGACGGCTTCGCGGGGGAGGGTGGGGGCGATGCGGATGGCCTCGGCGAGGGCGTGGGAGGATTCGAGGGCGGGGATGATGCCTTCGCAGCGGCAGAGGGCGTCGAAGGCGTGGATGGCGTGGCGGTCGTCGCAGACGGCGTAGCGGGCGCGGCCCAGGTCGGCCAGGTGGCAGTGCTCGGGGCCGACGCCGGGATAGTCGAGGCCCGCGGAGACGGAGTAGGCCTCGCGGATCTGGCCTTCGGGGGTCTGAAGGAGCCTGGTCTTGGCGCCGTGGAGGACACCGACGGCGCCGGCGTTGATGCTGGCGGCGTGGCGGCCCGTGGCGAGGCCCTCGCCCGCGGCCTCGACGCCGGTGAGGCGGACGGCGGGGTCGTCGAGGAAGCCAGCGAAGAGGCCCATCGCGTTGGAGCCGCCGCCCACGCAGGCGATGACCTCGTTGGGGAGGCGGCCGAGCTTGTCGAGGCATTGGCGGCGGGCCTCGCGGCCGATGACGGACTGGAAGGCCTTGACCATCTCGGGGTAGGGGGCGGGGCCGGCGACGGTGCCGATGACGTAGAAGGTGGTCTCGGCGGAGGCGGCCCAGTCGCGGATGGCCTCGTTCATGGCGTCCTTGAGCGTGCGCGAGCCGGACTGGACGGCGACGACCTCCGCGCCGAGGGCGTGCATGCGCGCGACGTTGGGGGCCTGGCGGGCGACGTCGACCGCGCCCATGTAGACGACGCAAGGGAGGCCTAGGAGGGCGGCGGCGGTGGCGGTGGCGACGCCGTGCATGCCCGCGCCGGTCTCGGCGATGAGGCGCGTCTTGCCCATGCGGCGGGCGAGGAGGGCCTGGCCGAGGACGTTGTTGACCTTGTGGGCGCCGGTGTGGTTGAGGTCCTCGCGCTTGAGGAAGATGCGGGCGCCGCCGAGGGCGTCGGAGAGGCGGCGGGCCTCGTAGAGCGGGGTCTCGCGGCCGACGTAGTCGCGCAGGAGGGCGGCGTACTCGGCCTGGAGGGCGGGGTCGTCGAGGGCCGCGCGGAAGGCGGCGTCGATCTCGGCGAGGGTGGGCATAAGGGTTTCGGGGACGTACTGTCCGCCATATTGTCCGATGTGGGTCATTGCTTTGCCTTTCGAATGAAATCGTAAACTTTGTCGGGGTCTTTGCGGCCGGGGGCGGCCTCGGTGCCGCCTGCGACGTCCACGCACCAGGGGCGGACGGCCGCGACGGCGTCGGCGACGTTGCCGGGGGTCAGGCCGCCGGCGAGGACCAGGCGGCGCCGGCGGGCCAGCCGCGCGGCGTGGGCCCAGTCGCCGACGACGCCCTGGCCGGGCGCGGCGTCGAGGACGATCGCCTCGGCGGCGGGGCCGGGGGTGGCGCGCCAGACTGCGACGCCCGCGGGGCGGAAGGGGCAGCGATAGAGCTGGACGACGTCGAGGCGGCCGACGCGGACGGCGCGGGCGACCTCCGCGGGCGTGGCGTCCATGAAGACGCCGACGCGCCGGAGGCGGACGGGCACGCGGGCCAGCTCGGCCAGGCGCCCGAGGGTCACGTGCCGCTTGGAGCGCGGCCAGAGGACGAACCCGGCGAAGTCGGCCCCCGCCGCGTCGACGAGCGCGAGGTCCTCGGGGGAGGTGACGCCGCAGATCTTCACCTTCATTTCAGGAGCCTCGGGAGGAGGTCGGGGTCGCGCATGAGGGCCTCGCCGACCAGGCAGCGGCGGGCGCCGGTGGCCTCGAGGTCGGCCTTGCACGTGATGGCGCTCTCGGCGACGGCGATGCGGTCGGCGGGGATGCGGGAGAGGAGGCCGCGGACGGCGGCGAGGTCGGTGCGGAAGGTGCGCAGGTCGCGGGCGTTCACGCCGATGACGCGCAGGCCCAGGGCGACCAGGCGGTCGACCTCCTCGGCGTCGTGCGCCTCGCCCAGGACGTCCAGGCCGAGGGCGTGGGCCTGCGCGGCCAGGTCGGCGAGCGGGGCGTTGGGGAGCATGGCGGCGATGAGGAGGACGGCGTCGGCGCCGGCGGCGCGGGCCTCGAAGAGCTGGTAGGCGTCGAAGACGAAATCCTTCCGCAGCAGGGGGAGGTCCGTGGCGGCGCGGGCGGCGCGGAGGTCGGCGAGGGAGCCGCGGAAGAAACGCTCCTCGGTGAGGACGGAGCAGGCGGCGGCGCCGAGGGCCTCGTAGCGGCGGACGGCGCGGGCGGGGTCGTAGTCCGGGGCGATGAGGCCCTTGGAGGGCGAGGCCAGCTTGGCCTCGGCGATGACGCGGACGCCGGGGGCGTCGAGCGCGTCGGCGAAGCCGCGGGTGGGCGGCAGGTCGGCGCAGCGGCGCGCGAGCTCGGTCTGGGGCAGGGTGGCCTTGGCGACGGCGAGGGCGTCGCGCTTGGCGGCGAGGATCTTCTGCAGGATGTCAGGCAACATGGCTGGCCTCCACGAGGGCGGAGAGTTTGGCGAGGGCGGCGCCGGAGTCGATGGCGCGCTCGGCCATCGGCAGGGCCTCCTCGATGGAGGGCGCGCGGCCGGAGACGAAGATGGCGGCGGCGGCGTTGAGGGCCACGATGGCGCGGGCGCCGCCCCGGTCGCGGCCCTCCAGCACGGCGCGGAGGCGCGCGGCGTTCTCCTCGGGCGTGCCGCCGCGGATGTCGGCGGCGGGGAAGCGCTGGCCGAAGAGGATCTCGGGGAAGAGCTCGCGGGTGTGGAGCCCGCCCTCCGGGTCCAGCGCCGTGACGCGGCTGGGCGCGGTGACGGTGAACTCGTCGAGGCCGTCGTGGCCGTGGACGATGAGGGCGCGCTTGACGCCGAGGTCGTGGAGCGCCCCGGCCATGAGCTCGGTGAGGGCCGCGTCGTAGACGCCGATGACGGCCGCGGCGGGGCGGGTAGGGTTCACCAGCGGGCCGAGGAGGTTGAAGAGGGTGCGCACGCCGAGGGCCTTGCGTACGGGGGCGACCGTCGCGAAGGCGGGGTGGAGGCGCGGCGCGAAGAGGAAGCCGATGCCGACCTCCGCGATGGCGCGCTCCATGGCCTCGGGCGGGCAGGCCAGGTCGAAGCCGCAGGCGGCCAGCACGTCGGCGGCGCCGGATTTGCCGCTGACGGCGCGGTTGCCGTGCTTGGCCATGACGACGCCCGCGCCGGCGGCGACGAAGGCGGCGGTGGTGGAGACGTTGAAGCTCGCGCCGCCGTCGCCGCCCGTGCCCACCATGTCCGTCACGGGGCGCAGGCCGACGTCGACGGGGACGGCGTGGCGCAGGAGGAAGCGCGCGGCGCCGACGAGCTCGGCGCGGGACTCGCCCTTCATGCGCAGGGCCACGAGGAGGGCGCCGAGGCAGACGGGGTCGGCCTCGCCGCGCACGGCTTCGTCGAGGACGGCGGCCATCTGCGCCTCGGAGAGGTCGCGGCGGGCCAGGGCGTCCGCCAGGGCACGGTCGAGCTCACGCATGGCGGCACCCCGCGAGGAAGTTGGCGAGCTGGCGTTTGCCGGCCTCGGTGAGGATGGATTCGGGGTGGTATTGGATGCCCTCGATGGGGAGGGAGGCGTGGCGGACGCCCATGATCTCGCCATCCTCCGCGCGGGCGGTGACGGCGAGGCAGGCGGGGATGGAGGCCGGGTCAAGGGCGAGGGAGTGGTAGCGCACGGCGCGGAAGGGGTTGGGCACGCCGGCGAAGACGCCGCGGCCGTCGTGCGTGACCTCGGAGACCTTGCCGTGCATGACGCGCTTGGCGTGGACGACGCGCGCGCCGAAGACCTGGCCGATGGCCTGGTGGCCCAGGCAGACGCCGAGCATCGGCACGCCGGCCTCGGCCCCCGCGCGCACCAGGTCGCAGAGGCAACCGGCGCGCTCGGGCGAGGAGGGCCCGGGCGAGAGCAGGATGCCGTCGGGCCGCAGGGCGAGGACGTCGGCGGGCGAGACCTCGCGGTTGCGGCGGACGGTGACCTCGGCGCCGAGCGCGTAGAGCAGGTGCACGAGGTTGTAGGTGAAGGAGTCGTAGTTGTCGAGGACGAAGATCATGGCGGTCCTTTCAGCGGAGGTCGAAGCCCTTGGCGGCCAGGCGGATGGCCTGGAAGACGGCGGCGGCTTTGTTGAGGGTTTCCTCGTATTCCTTTTCGGGGTCGGAGTCGTGGACGATGCCGGCGCCGGCCTGGACGGTGAGGCGGCGGCCTTTGAGCTGGAGCGTGCGGATGGTGATGGCCAGGTCCATGTCGCCGGTGTTGGAGAAGTAGCCCACCGCGCCGCCATAGACGCCGCGCGGGCCGTCCTCCAGCTCGTGGATCAGCTCCATCGCGCGGATCTTCGGGGCGCCGCTGAGGGTGCCGGCGGGGAAGGCCGTGCGCAGGAGGTCGAAGGCGTCGCACCCCTCGGCGAGCTGGGCGTGGACGTCGCTCACCAGGTGCATCACGTGGGAGTAACGCTCGATGTGCATGAAGTCCTCCACATGGACGCTGCCGGGGACGGCCGTGCGGCCGAGGTCGTTGCGCCCCAGGTCCACGAGCATGAGGTGCTCGGCGCGCTCCTTCGGGTCGGAGAGGAGGTCGTCGGCGTTGGCGCGGTCTTGGGCCTGCGTGGCGCCGCGGCGGCGCGTGCCGGCGATGGGGCGGACGGTGCTGCGGCCCTTCTCCAGACGCACGAGGGTCTCGGGCGAGGAGCCGATGAGCACCAGGTCGCCATGGCGGAAGAAGAAGGTGTAGGGCGAGGGGTTCACGGCGCGGAGGGCGCGGTAGAGCTGCAGCGGCTCGGCGTCGCAGTCGGCCTCGAAGCGCTGGGAGAGCACCACCTGGATGCACTCGCCGTCGCGGATGGCCTGCTTGGCGGCGTCGACGCGCTCGCAGAAGGCCTCCTTGCCCAGGTTGCTGCGCAGGCGCGGGGGCTCGGCCAGGGGCGTCGTCTCGGGGAGGAGGGCGCGGGGGCGGAAGAAGGGCGCCTTGAGCGCGGCCAGGCGGCGCAGGCCGTCCTCGTAGGCCGCGCGGGGCGAGTCGTAGCGCGCGGGGTCGACGGTCGCCACGGCCAGGATGGTGTGGCGCAGGTTGTCGAAGACGAGGAGGTCGTCCACCAGCAGGAAGAGCGCCTCGGGCGTGTCGGCGCGGCCTTTGGGCGGCGGCAGGGGCTCGAAGCGGCCCGCCATCTCGTAGCCCACGTAGCCCACCGCGCCGCCGAGGAGGGTCGGCAGGCCGTCCAGCTCCAGCGGCGCCCGCCCGAGCAAGGGGCGCAGGGCCTCCATCGGGTCGTCGCCGCAGGGGAGCGGCTTGCCGTCGAGGAAGGGCTTGCCGTCCTCCACCGTGAAGACGCCGCGCGGGGCGCAGCCCAGGAAGGAGTAGCGGCTGAAGCGGCCGCCCTGGCCGCAGCTTTCCAGCAGGAAGCAATCGGCGTGCGCCTCCGCCACCCGCGCCAACGCGCTCACCGGCGTCTCCACGTCGGCCAGCGTCTCATCCGTCAGCGGGATGGGCCTGCCCTGCCCGCACAGCGCCTCGAAGCGCCCGTAATCCATAATCTCTTGCATCGTGTCCATCCAAAAGAAAAGCCGCGCCCCAGGAAGTCAACCTTCCGGAGACGCGGCCATTGCCCAAACAAAATCGGCGATCCAAGCCCAGAGCCCAAATCGCCGAAACCTAATCAGTCCTGTCTGCTTGCTCACATCGCAAGGCGTTCCGGCGAGTCACCTCGCCAGAGCCATCGCGCGACGTTGAAGCGGACCTTGCTGTTCATGCGCACTACGATACAAAATCCCCGCCCCCACCGTCAAGGGATTTTTTGCGCCCGGCCAAAAAATCCTCCGCCCCCCTCCTTGAAACCCTAAAGGGTCCGAGGCGAAACCCTAAGGGGTTCGACCCAAAACCCTAAGGGTTTCGAGGCAAACCCTTAAGGGTTTCGGAAATGCATAAGGACTTATTTGGAATCCGCCCCTTGGCGGGGGTGGTTCAGCGGAGGCGGAGGCGGCGGGTGGCCAGCAGGACGAGGAGGCCGATGGCGGCCATGATCGCGAAGGAGAGGCGGAGGCTCGCGGCGTGGGCGACGTAGCCGATGAGGGGCGG
>DVOR01000187.1 GCA_018713405.1 Candidatus Spyradenecus faecavium
CGCTTGACGCGGGGGGTGGGGTTTTGGTATTGTAAGGGACGTTTTGACGCGTTGGCGTCGTTGTCCTTGGAGAGGTGGCCGAGTGGCCGAAGGCAACGGTTTGCTAAATCGTCGTGTTCCGCAAGGGGCACCGAGGGTTCGAATCCCTCCCTCTCCGCCATCCCTTTTGAGGCAGACTTTTTCCGTGCAGGCATGAAAGAAGGCTTGCGCGGAATGCGTTTGCTTGGTATCATGTGGGGTAGATGATTGTTTGCCATCCTTCAGAAGGGAGCACAGGAATGATCCGGAATGCGATGTTGACGGTGGCGTTCGGCGCGTGCGTGCTGAGCGCGGCGACGCTCCGCGCCCAAGAGGCCGAGGGCGAGGCCAAGCCCTTGCGGTTCGACGCCATGGTGCGGGTGCTCAACCTGGAGGCCAAGGAGGGGAGCGCCGGGCTGCGCGTGACGCTGCCGAGCGGCCAGACGGTGCAGGCGGTCTCGTACAAGGCCTATCCCTACGGCTCGACCTTCGTGGCGGACAAGGGGACGCAGTTCCGCGTGTGCTTCTCGCCGCTGACGTACGCGGTGGTGAAGGGCCCGGCGCGCTTCGTGCCGTCGGCCGCCGACGCCTGGCAGAAGGTGCAGGTGAAGGTGGAGCTGGGCGACTTCAACACGCGCGTGGACGACCGCGCCCTGCCCGGGCAGTTCGAGATCGCGACGCCCCTGGGCACCTTCACGGACATGAACGGCATGGCCAAGCTGCACGTGGGCGCGGACATCGCGCTGAACACCCCCGTGAAGGCCGATGACTTCTCTTTCCGCACGCTCTCGGGCTCGGCGGCCTTCAAGGGCCTGCACTACACGATGAGCGGCATGACGCAGGCCAACGCCTTCTCCTCCGCCGACGCGATGGGCTTCTCGACCTCCGAGCTGACGGGCCGCCTGGGCGAGGTGAAGATGGAGCTGCCCGCGGGCAATGGCGCGATGACGCCCTTCTCGCTGACCCCCGGCTCCCAGGTCAAGATCACGCGCGCCAAGCCCCAGGGCTCCGACAACTGGGTGGTCTCGGTGCTCACGCTCTACGCCAACGGCCAGGCGCAAAACTATTTCTGCTACGTCGAGAACCGCGGCGAGGGCTACAGCACCGGCGAGCTCCTGGCCGAGGTCCTGCCCGAGAACGCCGAGGGCGAGGAGGGCGAGGCCGAGGGCGAGGACGCCCTGGGCGACGAGGGTGCGCTGGGCGACGACGGCTACGACGCCTCCGCCTACGGCGACATCCCTGACGAGCTGAACGATTTCGGCGACGGCGCGCTGCTGTGAGGCGCGCCCGCCCTTTCACCCAACAAGACAACGTTTGACAGACCATGTTCATCTATCGTTTCTCGCGCCTCATCAAGAGCAGGCTTCTCTGGATCCTTTTGGCATTGTTGATGGTCTTCGCCTTCGTGGTGGCCGATTCCTGCTCCGGCGTGGGCGGCCAGGGCGGCCTGTTGCGCGGCGGTGAGGAGATCGCCCCGCAGACCTTCTCGCAGGCCGAGCGCACGGTCGGCGCGCTGACGAACGAGGCCATGTTCTCCATGACGCCCGAGGGGCGCTTCGCCTCCCTCCTGCCGCACGGCGCGGATGCCTTCGCGGGGGCCCTGATGGCCAGCGAGCCGCAGGCCAGCCTCTCCACGCGCTCGGGCCGCCTGCAGCAGCGCATGGTCTGGAAGATCCTCGCGGCCCGCCAGCTGGCCGACCGCTATGACCTCACGCGCGGCGGCGACGCGGCCGCCAAGCAGCTGATCGAGGCCTCCTACGCCGACGGCCAGGGCGCCTTCGTGCCGGAGCTCTACCTGCAGTTCCTGAGCCGCGCGAACTTCGCCCGCACCCCGCGCGAGTTCGAGCGCCTCTACGCCCAGACCTGGCTCCCCGCCCAGGCCGCGGCCGCCGCCGTGCGCAAGTCCGTCGGCTGGGTCTCCCCGATGGAGCGCGACTTCCTGCTCGCGGCGGCCTTCGACGAGACCACCGCCTGCGCCGTGACCCTGAAGAACACGGCCAAGCCCGAGGACATGGCCGTCTCCGACGAGGAGGCGAAGGCGTGGTACGACGCGAACCAGGAGCGCTACCGCCGCCCCGAGGAGCGCACCATCGCCTACGTGGAGATCCCCTCGCAGACCTTCCTGCGCACGGGCGACCCCTCCGAGGAGGAGGAGCTCGAGGCGATGCAGTACCACGCCAGCCACATGGATGAGTTCAAGAGCAAGACGAGCACCAACGCCACCGACGTGGTGACCTATGAGGAGGTGCGCGACGAGGTGCTCGCCAAGGTGCGCGAACTGGCGGCCCTCGAGGAGGCGCGCGTCTTCGCCAGCGAGAAGCTGGTGCCGCAGCTGGACGCCAAGCCCTTCGCCGAGGTGGCGAAGCACTACGAGTCCAAGACCGCGACGATTCCCGAGGGCGGCTGGCCCGTCGGCTTCCAGAACGCCATCGCCGTCCGCGACACGGTCTTCACCCTGGAGCCGGAGGGCGCGCTGAGCCACGACGTCGTGCCGGGCACCGACCGCGTCTACCTCATCCAGCTCACCGACGTCCGCGAGTCGGCCATCAAGCCCCTCGATGAGGTGAAGGATCAGGTCCTCACCGCCGTCCGCGCCGACAAGGTGCGCAAGCAGTCGCTCGAACGCGGCGAGGCCGTCCGCGCCCAGCTCGCCAAGTCCCTTGCCGAGGGCAAGTCGCTGAAGGACGCCGTGGCGGCCTGCAAGGACGCGAACCTCTCCGCCGGCGAGGCGCAGACCTTCACGTTGGCCGACCCCTCGTCCTTCCAGCAGCAGGACGCCACCTACCGCACGCAGATCCTCGGCGCGGCGCGCAGCCTCGGCAAGGGCGCCCTCTCGGAGCCCAGCCTGGTCGGCAACAACGACGTGCTCCTGATTTACGTGGCCTCGCGCGTGGAGCGCAATCCCGTGGACAAGGCGACGCAGGGGCCCCTGCTGGTGCGCCAGATGGCCGAGAACACGGCCTTCCAGACCGCCGGCGATTGGCTCTCGTGGGCCATCGACACCGTCCCGCTCACGCGGCCCGACGGCACGCCCCTCCTCCAGGCTGAGGAGGAGTGAGGCCATCCAGGCCAATCCCGCGAAGGGGCCCGCATCGCGGGTCCCTTTCGTTTTGGGCACAGAGTCGGGGAAAGGCGAAGGAAAACCACAAAGGACACAAGGACGCACAAGGGCCACAAGGGAAAAGGGAGAGGGGAGGGAAAAGAGGGAAGAGGGAAGGAGGGAAAGGAAGAAAGGAAGGAAGATTGGGGGGTGTGGGGCGCTGCCCCACGCCCCGGCAGGGGGTGGGCACCCCCTGCACCCGCGATGGCACGTCCTGCGGACGTGCCTGACCGAGCCGCGGTAGGCGGCGGGCAGGAGGTTCAGGAGGTTCACGAGATTCAGGAGCGCCCCTGCGGGGCGACGGACGAGGCCGCGCAACCAAGCCTCCAACCTTCCACGCTTCCTCTCCATTTTTCGCTTGCGTGGGAGGCCGGGATGGGGTAGACTATGGGGTAGGAAAGCTGGTTCGGAGATGAAGAGATGAAAATTGTTTGCGACACCAACCTGCCCTTGGGGCGGACGTTGTTCAGCACGCTTGGGCAGGTGACGTTGGCGGATGGCTCGCGTCTGACCCCCGAGATGGTGCGCGACGCGGATATGCTCATGGTGCGTGACGTCCCGCTGAACCGGGAGCTGCTGGAGGGGTCGTCGGTGCGCTTCATCGGCACGGCCGTGACGGGGACCGACCATGTGGACGCGGATTGGCTGGCGGACGCCGGCATCCGTTGGGTGCACGCGCCGCGCGCGAACGGCGAGAGCGTGGCGGATTACTGCATCGCCGCGCTCCTGGAATACGCCCACACGCGCCACCATCGGCTGGACGGCGCGACGGTGGCCCTCATCGGCGTGGGCTGGATCGGCGGGATGATCCGCCGGCGTTGCGAGGCGCTGGGGATGCGTGTGCTCTGCTGCGA
>DVOR01000188.1 GCA_018713405.1 Candidatus Spyradenecus faecavium
ATTTCAGCTCTATCCTAAGGCCCTGGCGCATTTGGCTTGCAAATCGCCTAACGCTTTCATGGACTGGACGTGCAATCCCAAAGCTCGAGTTTCTCGGGGTTAGCGGTTGGGCGTCCCACACCTTCAACACAATCCTCTTCGTCTACATCACCTTACGAACAATTCGACTTACGGATTGGGGAGACCGTATAAGGAAATGGGTGCCTTGGGTATTCACCTGTCTATGGGTTGGCTTTATCGGCTATATCGCATTGCGAGCAGGAATGTTCTGGGGCCTAAGGGAAGGGTTCATGTGTTATCAGATTACGACAATCGGCTACGATGCTCCAATAATGTGGATGACGGCCGTGGCCGCTTTCCTCTTTTTCAAGCGGCTTCGACCGCCGGCATGGCTGACGCGAGCCGTCTGCTTCTTGGGGCCGTCCATGTTCGGGGTCTACCTGTTCCATGAGTCCCCGATGAGAGTGGTGCTTTACCAGTTGCCGGAGACGTGGCTGAGCGACAATTGCCCGTGGATGCCGACGGCGGTGATTTTACTGGGGTGCGCGGCGTTCACCTTCGCGGTGTCACTGGGGGTGGATTTGTTGCGGCGGGCGGGGTTGGCCGGGATCCGGTGGGCGTGGGTCAGGGCAGCAGGTCGTCGCGCCAGATGAAGGGAGCGTGGGGGAGGGTGTCGAGGGTGAAGCGGGGGAGGAGATCGGCGAGGGTCGCAACGGTCTCGTCGGGGGCGAGCCAGCCGCAGCTTCGTGCGAGGGCGGTGAGGATGCGGCCCGGGGCGATGCCGGCCTCGCGGTAGGCGGCGACGCGCGTGTCACCGTGGCGCTTGGCCAGGCGGAGGCCGTCCGGCCCGACGACGAGGGGGACGTGCCAGTAGGTGGGCGGCTCCCAGCCCAGACGGCGATAGAGGACGTTTTGGGCGGGGGTGACGGGGAGGATGTCGTCGCCGCGGACGACGTCGGTGACGCCCATCTCGTGGTCGTCGACAACGACGGCGAGGACATAGGCCGGGGCGTCGCCGCGGGCGAGGACAAAGTCACCGGTGAGCGCATCCGCGGTCTTGGTCTGCGGCCCGGCGAAGGCGTCGACGTAGCGGCCATCGTCCTCCGGCCCCAGTGGCAGTCGCCAGGCGGGGAGGTGCCCCTCCGGCGGCGGGGCGACGCGGCGGCGGCAGGTGCCGGGATAGCGCAGGACCTCGCCGGGGTGCGGGGCGGATTGGGCGCCCAGGATGTCGGCGCGGGTGCAGCAACAGGGATAGAGCGGGCCGAGACGCGTCAGGGCCTCACGGTAGAGCGGCAGGCGGTCGGACTGCCGGACGACGGGGCCATCCCAATCGAAGCCGAGCCAACGCAGGTCCTCGATGAGGCCCTCCGCGGCGCCGGCCTTGTGCTTGGGGTGGTCGAGGTCCTCGATGCGCAGGCGCACCTCGCCGCCGCAGGCCCGCATCTGGAGCCACGCGACCATGAAGGTGCGGACGTTCCCCAGATGGAGGGCCCCGGTGGGCGAGGGCGCCAGGCGGCCGACACGCTTCATGCGAGGGCGATGGGCGTGGCCTCGCGGGTGTCGAGATCCTTGGCCTGCGCGACGCCGGCGGCGACGTCGTCGGGACCCAGGAAGACCGCGAACTTGGCGGCGGAGGCGCCGGCCTTGGAGAAGAAGTGCTTCGGCTTCTGCGCCACCAGCGCGAGGTCGACGGGGTGGCCCTCGGCGCGGAGCTTGGCGGCCAGACCGATGGCGGCGGGGCGCTGGGCGGCGTCCATGTAGCCGATGGCATAGCCGCGGCGCGTCACGGGGCAGGCGTCGCCCAAGACCTCGCGCAACACCTCGCCGACGACGACGTCGCCGAAGCCCATGCCCACGGCGGGGGTCGGCTTGCCGCCGACGAGGGCCAGCAGGGAGTCGTAGCGGCCACCGCCGAAGATGGCGCGGAAGCGGCGCTGGACGTCGAAGGCCTCGAAGACGATGCCGGTGTAGTAGGAGAGGCCGCGGATGACGGCGATGTCGAACTGCAGGAGCGTACCGTAGCCCATGCGCTCGGCGAGGGCGAAGAGGTCGCGGAGGTTGGCCAGGGCGGGGGAATCCGCGCCGGCGAGGGCCTCGGCCTCCTCCAGCGAGGTGACGGCGAGGAGCTCGAAGGTCTTGGCGATGGCCGCGTCGTCCAAGCCGGCCTCGCGCAGGAGGTGGGCAATCTCCTCGTCGGAAATCTTGCCGCGCTTGTCCAGGGCGACGAAGACGGCGGTGTGCTGGTCGGCGGGGATGCCGCTGCGGGCGAGCAACTCGCCGAGCAGGGCGCGGCTGGAGACGTGGATGCGCCACGCCTCGTCGGGCATGCCCATCGCGCGCATGGCCGAGACGGCCGCGCCGAGGATCTCCGCCTCGCAGAGGACGTCCTCGGAGCCGACGATGTCCATGTTCAGCTGGTAGTGCTCGCGCTTGCGGCCGCGGGTCATGCGCTCATAGCGGAAGCACTGGGCGACGGCGTACCACTTGATGGGGAAATTGAGGCGGCTCTGGCGGGCGGCGACCATGCGGGCGAGGGTCGGCGTCATCTCGGGGCGCAGGGCCAGGTGGCGGCCGGACTTGTCGTCGAAGGCGTAGATCTGCTCAGAGACCTCCTCGCCGCTCTTGCGTTGCAGCAGCTCCAGCGACTCGACGACGCAGGCGTCGTAGGGCTGGAAACCGAAACGCTCGGCGGCGGCGCGCCAAGCGTCGAAGACGCGGTTGCGCCAGACCATGTCTTCCGGGTAAAAGTCGCGCATGCCGCGCGGGGCCTCAAAGGAAACGTTGCTCATGGGGGACTCCTGGTACGAAAGCGGCCGCGGCCCTGGGGCGTCGCGGCCGCGCGAGGATGCGGTCGGGATCAGCCGCGCAGACGCGGGGGCAGGTTCGCCTCGGCGAGCTCGTCGCGGAGCAGGCGGGAGGCCTTGAACTTGATGGTCTTGCGGTTGGGGATCCAGACCTCCTGGGAGGGCTTCTTGGGGTTGCGGCCCTTGCGGCCCTTGCGCTCGACGATCTCGAAGACCCCGAAGCCGCGGAGCTCGACGTGACCGTTCGTCTTCAGGTTGTCCAGAAGCGCCTCGAAGGTGGTGTCGATGATTTTGTAGGCCAGCGTCTGGGGGATGCCGTGGGTGGAGGCGATGGCCACGGAGAGGTCGCGGCGGGTGCTGGTGGAGGGAATCTTGCGGTCGGTGGGGAGTTCGTCGTTCATGTTGGTTCCTTTTGACGGTTTATTTGTGTGTCAGCGAAGCAAATCGGCGATGGCCTCGACGGCCTTGTCGGGGGCGACGACCACGGAGTCGCGCTCCGTGCGGCGGCGGATCTCGAAGCCGCCCTTGGCCAGGCTCTTGGCGCCGGCCACGACGCGCACGGGCAGGCCGATGAGGTCGGCGTCCTTGAACTTGACGCCCGGGCGCTCGGCGCGGTCGTCCACGAAGACATCGATGCCGCGGGCCTCGAGCGCCTTGCCAAGGGCCTCGGCCTGGGCGACGACGTCCGCGTTGTCCGGGTCCAGGATGAGCAAGTTGACCTGGCAGGGAGCGACGGAGGCCGGCCAGATGATGCCATCGGCGTCGTTGCTCTGCTCCACGATGGCCTGCAGCGTGCGGGAGACGCCGATGCCGTAGCAGCCCATGACGATCGGCTTGGCCGCGCCCTGCTCGTCCAGATAGGTCGCGCCCATGGCGGCGGAGTACTTCGTGCCCAGCTTGAAGCACTGCCCCACCTCGGTGCCGCGGCGGATGGCCAGCGTCGCGCCGCACTTGGGGCAACGGTCGCCCTCGCGCACGGTCACCAGGTCCTCGAAGGCCACGACCTTCGCATCGCGCGCCAGGGAAACGTGCGCCAGGTGGACGCCCTCCTTGTTCGCGCCCACCACCATGTCCGCCGCGCCCTCGAGCGAACGGTCGGCATAGACGGGGATGGAGACGCCCACGGGCCCGATGGAGCCCACGGGGCCGGCGACCTGGGCGACGGTGGCCTCATCGGCCTCCTCCACCTTCGCCCCGCCGAAGAGGCGGCGCAGCTTGGTCTCGCTCACCTCACGGTCGCCCGGGACGAGCGCCATCACGGGCTTCCCGCCCACGAGCAGGACAAGGCTCTTCACGATCTGGTCGATGGGGCGGCCCAGGAAACGGGCGACCTCCTCGCAGGAATGCTGGCCGGGGGTGGCGACCTCCTCGGGCGCGCCCGCCTCGGCCTGGTAGGGCACGGGCTCGACGCGGCGCTCGGCGCGCTCCTGGTTCGCGGCGTAACCACAGTCGGGGCAATCCAGGATGCCATCCTCGCCGCTGGCCGCGAAGACCATGAACTCGTGCGAGAAGTTGCCGCCGATGTCGCCCGTGTCGGCCTCGACGGGCTTGGCCTTCAGGCCCACCCGCTCGAAGATGCGCACATAGGCCGCGTGCATCGCCCAATAGCTCTTGTCGGCGCCCGCGTCGTCGGCGTCGAAGCTATAGGCGTCCTTCATGATGAATTCCTTGCCGCGGATAAGGCCGAAGCGCGGACGGATCTCGTCGCGGAACTTGTCCTGCAACTGGTAGATGGTACGCGGCAGCTGGCGATAGGAGGAAATCTCGCTCTTCGCCAGGGCGGTGAACGCCTCCTCCGCCGTCGGCGCCAAGACATACCACGCGTCCTTGCGGTCCTTCACGCGGAACATCCCCGGGCCCATCGACTCCCAACGCCCCGTCTGCTTCCACTGCTCGGCGGGCTGGAGGATCGGGAAGAGCGTCTCCTGCGCGCCCGCACGGTCCATCTCCTCGCGGACGATGGCCTCGATCTTGCGCAACGCGCGCATGCCCAACGGCAAATAAACATAGAGCCCACCGCCCAGCTTCCGCATCATCCCGGCACGGATCATCAGCTTGTGGCTCACGATCTCGGCGTCCTGGGGCGCCTCACGTAACGTGTTCAGCAATGTCTCGGTCCAACGCAACATCTCGGAAAATACCTTCTAAAACGACAAAACGCGCATAAGTATCTCAAAATCACGCCTGAAAAGCAAGCAAAAAGACCGTCGCCGCAAAGTTGGAGCCCACACAAGCCCCGAAAGCCCCCCCAGGGCCCAATTCCAAATAAGTCCACCTCTTTTTCCGAAACCCTTGAGGGTTTGGCCCAAAACCCTTAGGGTTTCGCCTCGAACCCTTTAGGGTTTGCCAACCGACCCCTTAGGGTTTCGCCCCACACCCTTTCCCTCGGGGCAATCCGACAGGCAATTGAGACAGGGGGAAGGGTAAATGCGCGGGGGCGCGATCGTGTTTCAATCCGGCGTCGTTGACGAAGAACCCAAACTTCTAAGCTTCCCTTTTGCGTGGGGCGGCAAGTATGGTATAATGGACGGCGATTTTAGGTGCACTCGAGGTTCTATGGACAGCTTGCGTTTCTTCCTTCCGACGACGATTGAATCCGGCCCCAACTGCGTGCGCCTTGCGGCGGAGCGTTGGGTCTGCGGCAGCAAGGCGCTTTTGGTGACGGGCCGTGGCGGGGCGGCGGCCTCGGGGGCGTTGGCGGACGCGCAGGCGGCGCTTGAGGCGCGCGGCGCGGAGTGGACGCTCTTCGACGGCATCTCTGCGAATCCCGACGCCGACCAGATCTACGCGGGCGTGGCGCGGGCGAAGGAGGCGGGGTGCGACTTCGTGGTGGGCATCGGCGGGGGCTCTCCGTTGGACGCGGCCAAGGCCATCGCGTGGGCGGTGGGGACGGAGGTGCCGCAGGAGCGCTTCTTCCGGATGCGTCCCGAGCCGGGCGACAGGACGTTGCCCATCGTGGCAATCCCGACGACGTGCGGCACGGGCAGCGAGGTGACGCCCTATTCCATCATCACGGACCATCAGGCGAAGACCAAGAAGAACGTCTCCGGGCCGAGTCTCTTCCCGCGGACGGCGTTGCTGGACGCGCGCTATCTCTCCAGCCTGCCGCCGGCGGTGCTGTGCGACACGGCGTTGGACGCGCTGTCGCACGCCATCGAGGGAGCCTATTCGCCGCGGTGCTCGCGTTTCACCGAGGCGCTGGCGCTGGAGGCCGTCCGCACGATCGTGCCGGAGCTGGTGCGCATGGCGCATGGCGTCTTCGTGAACCTGGCGCAGCTGCAGTACGCCGCCGCGGTGGCGGGCGTGGTCATCGCGCAGACGGGCACGGGGCTGGTGCACGCGATGGGCTATCCGCTTACCTATTATAAGGGCATCCCCCACGGCCGGGCCAACGGCATCCTGTTGGCGGGTTACCTGGACTTCATGGCGCGCCCGTGCGCCGCGCTCACGGAGCGTCTCCTGGGGGCCGCGAACCTGGGCTCCAGCGAGGAGCTCCACGGGCTGGTCGACGCTCTGCTGGACACGATGGGCACGACGCCCGAGGCCCCGAGCGAGGACGAGCTGACGCGCTACACCCGCGAGCCGCTCCGCCTGGAGCTGGTCCGCCGTTACCGCACCATGCCCTCGCCGGAGGAGGTCATGGACATTTACCGCACAGGCTTTTGATCGAAAAGGAGTTTGCATCATGAGTGACATCGCAGGGACCGTGAAGCGCGAGAACGCCGTCGGGCGCCTCTCCGCGCAGGAGGCCGCCGAATGCGCGGCCTACGCCGAGGATTACGTCGGCTATCTGGGCATCGCCAAAACCGAGCGCCGTGCCTACGCCGAGGCCGTGCGCCGCATCGAGGCCGTCGGCTTCCGTGAGCTCTCGACCTTCGAGACGCTGAAGCCGGGCGACAAGGTCTACCGCGGCTACCACGGCAAGACGCTGATGGCCGCCGTCATCGGCCAGGAGCCCGTGGCCAACGGCATCAACGTCATCGGCGGCCACACCGACGCGCCGCGCATCGACCTCAAGCCCGTGCCAATCTGTGAGAAGGGCGGCCTGGCTTACTTCGACACGCATTACTACGGCGGCATCAAGAAATTCCACTGGCTGGTCCACCCCCTCGCCCTCTACGGGGTCATCGTCAAGCCCGACGGGACGAAGGTGGAGGTCGCCATCGGCGACGAGCCCGGCGACCCCGTCTTCCAAATCACCGACATCCTGCCCCACTTCGGCGCCGAGCAGAGCGGCAAGAAGGTCTCCGAGGCCTTCGACCCCGAGGACATGGACGTGCTCATCGGCTCGGCCCCCGAACCCGGCGCCGACAAGGACGTCAAGGAGACCGTCAAGCGCAACATCCTGCGCCTGCTGGCCGAGCGCTACGGCGTGACCGAGGAGGATTTCCTCTCCGCCGAGCTCGAGCTCGTGCCCGCCGGGATGCCGCGCGACCTGGGCCTGGACCGCTCCATGATCACCGGCTACGGCCACGACGACCGCGTCTGCGC
>DVOR01000189.1 GCA_018713405.1 Candidatus Spyradenecus faecavium
GCGTCGCACCGGGAGCTGAAGCGCTTCACGGTCTTCATGATGAGCCGGGTGGAGTGGGGCGAGGCGCTGAAGCAGAGCCTGACGAAGAAGCTGGAGCGGCTGATGGTGACGGACCCTTTCGAGCGGTTGCGCGAGCGGTTGCGCTGGATGAAGGAGACCGGCGTCATCGAGACGCCCCTCTCCGTGGAGCAGGTGGCGACGCTGATGACCGGGGCCTTCTTCGGGACGCTGCGTGAGGCTTGGCTTTACAAGATGCCGATCGACGTCGTGGCGACGGTGGCGGCAGGTTTGGATTTCATTGTTCAAGGCATCAGGAGCAAGTGACCATGGAAGAGAAGAAGAATCCTTTGAGCGCGACGATCGGTCTGTTGCTGAGCGTTGTCGTGGCGGTGGGTCTGGGGTGGTTCGCCCGCTCGATCTACCAGAACACGCTGGACGCCGAGGCGCAGGCGAAGGCCGTCGAGGCCGCCGCCGCGGCCGCCGCCGTCAAGCCCGTGACGGTGGAGACGGCCCAGGTGACGCTGAAGGCCATCAACCCGCCCCAGAGCTTCATGGGCCACGTGGAGCCGATCCTGGACGTGGACCTGCGCGCGCAGATCGAGGGCACCATCGACGCGGTGGCCTTCCAGGAGGGCGCGACGGTGAAGGAGGGCGACCTGCTCTACCGCATCGACCCGCGGGTCTACGAGGCGCGCGTGGCGCAGGCGAAGGCCGCCCTGGCCGAGGCCGAGGCCCGCAGCGAGAACGCGAACCGCTACTATGAGCGCATCAGCAAGGTGGACAAGCGCTCCGTCACCGAGGCGGAGATCGACCAGGCCTACGCGGACAAGCTGGAGGCGCAGGCCGCCATCGAGCAGTGCAAGGCCGACCTGAAGAGCGCGGAGATCAACCTGGGCTATTGCGAGATCCGCGCGCCCATCTCCGGCCGCATCGGCCAGAGCCTGCTGAAGAAGGGCGACTATGTGTCGCCGTCGCTGGGGACGTTGGCGCGCATCGTGCAGATGGACCCCGTGCGCGTGGTCTTCTCCGTGCCCGACCGCGCCTACCTGCAGGGCAAGACGGTCGCCGGCACGCAGGGCCTGGCCTCCGACGCCATCCGGGCGCAGATCCGCCTGGCCGACGGCTCCATCTACGCCCACGACGGCAAGGCCGACTTCATCGGCAACGAGATGAGCATGGAGACGGCGTCGCTGCCCGTGCGCTATGCCTTCGCGAACCCCGACCAGCTGCTCCTCTCCAACGCCTACGTGACGGTGCTGCTGAGCGAGGCCAAGCCCACGGAGGCGATGGTCATCCCCGCCAACGCCGTCCTGGCCAACGCCACCGGAGACTACGTCTACGTCAACGCGGATGGGAAGGCCGCCCGCCGCGCCATCACCATCGGCGCGCGCATCGAGGGCATGGTCGAGGTCAAGGCCGGCCTGCAGGTCGGCGACGAAGTGGTGACTGAGGGCGTGGTGAACGTCATCGAGGGCGCGAACCTGAACGTGGTGAACCCCTCGCCGAACGCCCAGCCCGCGGCCGCCGTCACCCTCGCGAAGTAAGGTCACGCAGGAGGAGCCCCAACCATGGCCGAGCAAGAAAGGATCATGAGCCTCGAGGAGCTCGAGGCGAATGAGCGCGAGTCCGTCCGCAAGATGGTGGAGGAGTTGCCGAAGAAGAGCATCTTCTCGCGCATCTTCATCAACCGCCCGCGCTTCGCGGTGGTCATCGCCCTGGTGATGTCCATCGTCGGCGTCATCGCCATCCGGTCCCTGCCGATTGCGCAGTACCCGGAGGTCACCCCGCCCTCCGTGAGCGTGAGCTGCACCTATCCCGGCGCGAACGCCGTGGACCTGGCGAACTCCGTGGCCATCCCGATCGAGTCGGCGGTCAACGGCGTCGAGGACATGCTCTACATGAGCTCCTCCTGCACGGACTCGGGCCACTACCGCCTGAACGTGACCTTCGCCGTGGGCACGGACCGCGACATCGCCCAGGTCCGCGTGCAGAACCGCGTGGCCCAGGCCGAGTCCAAGCTCCCCAAGGAGGTCACCCAGCAGGGCGTCAACGTCGAGACCCGCTCCGACTCCACCCTCGGCTTCATCTCCTTCCGCTCCCCCAGCGGCGAGCTCAGCAAGCTGGAGATCTCCGACTTCCTCTACTCCAACGTGCGTGACGCCATCCTGCGCGTGCACGGCGTGGGCGGCGCGGACGTGCACGGCGCCCGCATGGCCATGCGCATTTGGCTCGACCCCGAGCGCCTGGCCGCCCAGGGCCTCGACGCCTCCGACGTCATTTCCGCCATCGAGGCGCAGAACCTCCAGGCCGCCCTCGGCTCCGTCGGCGCCTCCCCCGTCCTGGACGTCAACGTCCGCGACACCTTCTCCATCATCGCCCAGGGCCGCCTGAGCACCGTCCGCGAGTTCGAGGACATCGTCGTGCGCTCCGCCGACGAGGGCGGCCTCGTCCGCGTCCGCGACATCGCCCGCGTCGAGCTCGGCGAGCAGAGCTACTCCAACACCGGCTACTTCAACGGCCTCGACGCCGTCTCCATGGGCATCGAGCAGACCCCCGGCACCAACGCCATCGAGGCCATGCGGAACGTCCGCAAGACCCTCAAGGACCTCGAGTCCACCTTCCCCGGCGACCTCGAGTACACCATCGCTTACGACTCCACCGAGTTCGTCCAGGTCTCCATCGACGAGATCGTCAAGACCCTCATTGAGACCTTCGTGCTCGTGCTGATCGTCTGCTACGTCTTCCTGCAGGACATCCGCGCCACCTTCGTGCCCCTCTGCGCCATCCCCGTGTCGCTGCTCTGCACCTTCCTGATGCTGAAGCTCTTCGGCTACACCATCAACACCATCTCCCTCTTCGCCCTCGTCCTGGCCATCGGCTCGGTCGTCGACGACGCCATCGTCGTGGTCGAGCGCGTCCAGCACCACATGGACAAGAACAAGCTCGACCGCAAGACGGCCACCCTGCTCTCCATGCACGAGGTGACCGGCCCGGTCGTCGCCACCACCCTGGTGTTGCTCGCCATCTTCGCGCCCGTCGGCTTCGTCGGCGGCATCACCGGCCGCATCTACTCGCAGTTCGCCGTCACCATGTCGATGGCCATCCTCTTCTCGGCCGTCAACGCCCTCACCCTCTCCCCGGCCATCTGCGCCACCATCCTCGGCGCCCCCAAGCCGCACACCAAGTGGTGGGACCCCTTCACGTGGTTCAACCGCGTCCTTGACTGGGTGCGTCTGCGCTACGGCGCGCTGGCCCGCTTCTTCGCCGCCCGCCGCCTCCTCACCCTCATGCTCCTGCTCCTCTGCTTCGCCGGCGTGGCCGTGAGCTACAACATGACCCCCACCTCCTTCCTCCCTGAGGAAGACCAGGGCGTCGTCTTCGTCGACGTCGCCCTCCGCGAGGGCACCAACCGCGCCGTCACCGACGACTTCATCAAGCGTTTCGATAACGAAGTCCGCCAGCTCCCCGGCGTCAAGAGCACCATGTCCGTCATCGGCTGGGCTATGATCTCCGGCAACGCCGAGAGCACCGGCATGGTCATCGTCGCCCTCAAGCCCTGGGCCGAGCGCACCGACCCCGACCAGTCCGCCTGGGCCATCCAGAAGAAGATCCAGGAGATCGCCGCGCGCTACCACGAAGGCAAGTTCTTCGCCATGCTGCCGCCCTCCATCCAGGGCCTCGGCGTCTCCGGCGGCATGAGCCTCTACTTCCAGTCGCTCTCCTCCACCGACCCTGAGATCATCGAGCAGAACCTCAAGTCCTTCCTCGCCTCCCTCAACCAGGCCCCCGAGGTCGCCACGGCCTTCTCGCCCTACACCTCCGGCACGCCCCACCTCGAGCTCTCGGTCGACCGCACCAAGGCCGAGTCCTACAAGGTCCCCGTCGCCACCGTCTTCTCGACCCTCCAGAACTACCTCGGGTCCTACTACGTCAACGACATCAACCTCGGCACCCAGGTCAACCAGGTCATCGTCCAGTCCGACTGGTCCGGCCGCGCCACGCGCGACGACATCGGCCGCCTCTACGTCCGCTCCACCGAAGGCAACCTCATCCCCGTCTCCGCCATCGCGGACACCGAGACCGTCGGCGGCGTGCGCAACTACAACCGCTTCAACCTCTTCCCGGCCGCCCGCATCACCGCCAACGCCGCCGGCGGCTTCTCCTCCGGCGAGTCCATGGCCGCCGTCAAGCGCGTCGCCGGCGAATCCCTCTCCCGCGATTTCTCCTTCGCCTGGACCGACCTCTCCTACCAGGAGTCCATCGTCGAGGGCCAGACCGGCCTCCTCGTCTTCGCCGCCTTCGTCTTCGGCTACCTCTTCCTCGTCGCCCAATACGAAAGCTGGACCCTCCCGCTCCCCGTGATGACCTCCATCACCGTCGGCGTCGTGGGTGCCTTCCTCGGCATCATCTACTGGGGCATCTCCCTCTCCATCTACGCCCAGGTCGGCCTCCTCCTCCTCATCGCCCTCGCCGCCAAGAGCGCCATCCTCGTCGTCGAGTTCGCCGCCCAGCGCCGCGAACAGGGCCTCGGCATCATCGACGCCGCCGGCGAAGGCGCCTCCGAGCGTCTCCGCGCCGTCCTCATGACCGCCCTCACCTTCATCCTCGGCGTCCTCCCGATGGTCTACGCCACCGGCGCCGGCGCCGCCAGCCGCGTCCACCTCGGCGCCACCGTCTACAGCGGCATGCTCGCGGCCACCACCGCCGGCATGATCATGATCCCCGCCCTCTACTCCCTCTTCGAGAAGATGCGCGAAGGCACCTACTCCCTCTTCGGCAAATCCCACAAGCGCGAGACCAAATGAAAACGTCCACCCTCACCCTCTGTCTCATCCTGACGCTCGCCGCCGGGTGCTCCATCCCCAACCACAAGCCCTACGCCGAGCGCCCCGTCACCGACGTCCTTGACGCCGCCACCGTCGCCAAAGACACCCGCCAGGACGCCCTCCCCGGCCTCCTCCGCGACGCCCCCGCCCCCGAGCTCGACGCCTGGTGGAAGGCCTTCGCCGACGAGCCCCTCAACCGCCTCCTCGCCAAGGCCTACGCCGCCAACCGCAACCTCGCCGCCGCCCGCGCCAACCTCGCCGCCGCGCGCGCCACCTGGCGTTACCAGGAAGGCGCCCTCTGGCCCCAGGCCGACCTCGGCGCCGACGTCTCCCGCAACCGCACCTCCCACTACGGCCGCGCCGGCTACGACCGCTACTCCAACTACACCCTCAACGCCTCCGCCCGTTGGGAGCTCGACCTCTTCGGCAAGAACACCTACCTCATCGACGCCGCCGAAGCCGAGGCCCAGGCCTCCGAAGCCGACCTCAAGGCCATGTGGGTCGCCGTCTCCGCGGACCTCGCCACCTACTACGTCGAGCTCCGCACCCTCCAAGGCCGACTCATGGTCGCGCAGGACAACCTCCGCCTCCAGCAGGACAACTACGACCTTCTCGCCGATCGTCACGCCAGCGGCCTCACCACCGCCCTCGTCCTCTCCCAAGCCGAGTACGACCTCCACAACACCGCCGCCACCATCCCCGCCCTCAAGGCCCAGATCACCGCCGCCGAAGACGCCATCGCCCTCCTCTGCGGCGTCGCCCCCGGCACCCTCCCCCCGGAGATCGTCGACATTCCCGACTTCATGGCCACCCAGGCCCAGCCCGGCGACGCCCGCGACGAGGGCGGACGCAAGGCCATCGGCCTCCGCCCCACCGCCATCCCCGCCGCCAAGGACCTCAACCTCGACGACGGCATCCCCGCCAACGCCATCCGCCGCCGCCCCGACGTCTACGCCTCCGAGCGCCGCCTCAAAGCCGCCACCGACACCCTCGGCTCCGCCAAGGCCGAGCGCTACCCCACCGTCTACATCTCCGGCAACTTCGGCCTCGACTCCGTCCACCTCGGCGACCTCTTCGACTGGGACAGCCACGTCTACGGCATCGGCCCCGGCGTCACCCTCCCCATCTTCCACGGCGGCCAGATTGTCGCCAACATCGACATCCGCACCGAGCAGCAGAAAGCCGCCCTCGCCGACTACGAGCACACCGTCATCTCCGCCCTCGCCGACATCCGCGACGCCCTCTCCGGCTGCACCCAGGAGCGCCAGCGCCTCAGCGAGCTCCGCCAGGGCGTCCGCGCCGCCCAGGACGCCTACGAGATCGCCGGCAACTCCTACGACGCCGGCATCGGCGACTTCTTCGACCTCCTCGACGCCCAGCGCCAGGTCCTCAGCCTTGACGACGCCCGCGTCACCTCCGAAGGCGAGATCGCCAAGCAGCAGATCGCCCTCTACCGCGCCCTCTGCGGCGGCTGGCAAGGCCAGGAAAACGAGGACACCCCCAACGCCCTCTTCGGCGAGGCCGCTCCCGAGGAACCCCTCCTCGCCCCCCTCGTCCAGCCC
>DVOR01000190.1 GCA_018713405.1 Candidatus Spyradenecus faecavium
CCGCGAAGAAGCAGCCGCAGGCCGAGGCCGCCGACGACGGCGAGGAGATCGCCACCGAGAACTTCGACGACCTGACCGACGAGGAGATCAAGGCCTACACCGAGCAGTTCGCCAAGCGCCGCGCGACCCTCGAGGCCCTGCTCGCCCGCGACAGCCTGCTGTTGCTCAGCTCGCAGACCTCCGGCGCGCTCTACAAGAACCAGTCCACGATGCAGCGTTTCGTGACGCAGCTCAGCGGGCTCTGCCAGGCCGGCAACGCCGGCAAGCTCGTCTCCGCCTGGGGCAAGGAAATCCCCCGCGCCTACCTCCAGCGCATCTACAACAACCGCACCGCCAACAGCACCGAGATGGAATCCCTCGTCCGCCGGGCGAAGGACGCGCTCGAGGCCGCGCGCAAGCGGTCCGAAAGCAGAATCTGAGGCCGCCATGCCAAGCGCGTCGGTTTCCCTCCCCGAGGACTTGACGCGGGCCGACGTCGAGGCGCTCTGCCGGGCGCCCGCGCCGCAGGCGGTCTATGACTGCGCGGCGGTGCGCCACGCCGACGGCGCCGGGCTTGCCCTGCTCTGGCTGCTCCGCGGCCAAGGGCGGCTGTCCGGCGCGCTCGCCCCCGACCTCGCGCGGTCGCTGGAGGCCTTCGACGCCGCGCAGGCCGCGCTCCCCAAGCCCACGCCCAAGCCCGCCGAGAACCCGATTGCCGCCCTGGGGCGCGCCGAGTGCGGGTTGTTGGCGCGTTGGGGCGAGGCGATCGGCTATCTCGGGGAGATCCTGTGCGCCTTCGTCCATCTGTTCTCCGGGCGTTTCCGGTGGGGCGATTGCGCGCTGGCCTTCTTCCGAAGCGGCGTGCAGGCCGTGCCGGTGATGATGCTCATCGGCTTCCTGCTGGGGCTCATCCTCGCCTTCCAATCGGCCATCCCGCTGCAGCTCTTCGGTGCGGAGAGCTTCGTGGGCGGGATGGTGGGCATCGCGCTGGTGCGCGAGCTGGGCGTGCTGGTCGCGGCCATCCTCATGGCCGGCCGCACGGGCTCGGCCTTCGCGGCGGAGCTGGGCGCCATGAAGGTGAACGAGGAGATTGACGCGCTGGAGACGATGGGCCTGCGCCCCGTACGCTTCCTGGTCCTGCCGCGCGTGCTGGCCGGTACGCTGGCGTTGCCGCTGCTCTCGCTCTTCGTCACGCTGGCGGGGCTGGTCGGGGGCGGCGCCGTGATGGGCGTGCTCGGCTTCTCCGCGAACTACTACGTCGACCAGCTGCAGGCCTTCGTGGGGCTCTCGGACGTCCTGGGCAGCTTCTGCAAGGCCTTCGCCTTCGGCTTCTCGGTCTCGGCGATCGGGTGCTGGTGCGGGCTGCGTGCGGGGCGCGACGCCGGCGCGGTCGGCACGGCCACCACCGCGGCCGTCGTCACGGGCATCGTCTCGATCGCGGTCCTCGAGGGGCTCTTCTCGGTCGTCTTCTACGCGATGGGGTGGTGAGCATGGGGCGCGCGGTCATCGAATGCGAGCACGTGGTCACCGGCTACCCCGGCAACCCGCTCATGCGCGACGTCACCCTCACCATTGAGGAGGGCGAGGTCGTCTTCATCCTCGGCGGCTCGGGTTGCGGCAAGTCCACGCTCCTCAAGCACATCATCGGGCAGCTCCCGCCCCTCGGCGGCGCAATCCGCATCCTGGGGCAGGACGTCGCCTCCGCCGAGGGCCCCGACCGCGACCGCCTCCTGCGCGCCTTCGGCATGATGTACCAGAGCGGGGCGCTCTTCGGCAACCTCACCGTCCTGGGCAACGTCCTCCTGCCGCTGGAGGAGTTCACCCCGCTCCCCGAGCCGCTCCGCCGCGCCACGGCCCGGCTCAAGCTCGCGCAGGTGGGCCTGCTGGACCGCGCCGACGCCTTCCCCGCCGAGCTCTCCGGCGGGCAGGTCAAGCGCGCCGCCATCGCCCGCGCCATGGCCCTCGACCCCAAGATCCTCTTCCTCGACGAACCCTCCGCGGGGCTCGACCCCATCACCTCCGCCTCGCTCGACGCCCTCATCAAGGGCCTCTCCCGCGACCTGGGCATCACCGTCGTCATCATCTCCCACGAGCTCGCCTCCATCGACGCCATCGCCGACCGCGCCCTCTACCTCGACCGCGCCGTCGGCGGCGTGCTCGACCAGGGCGCACCCGCCGAGCTCCGCGCCCACAGCCCCCACCCCGCCGTCCGCGCCTTCTTCAACCGCGCCCCCAACCCCGGAGCCGCCCCATGAAACCCGCCATGCGCCACTTCGCCATCGGCCTCTTCACCCTCCTCGGCCTGTTGCTCCTCGCCGCGGCCTGCGTCCTCTTCGGCGGCAGCGACCTCTTCGCCAAGAAGGCCTACTTCGAGACCTACTTCGAGAGCTCCGTCCAGGGGCTCGACGTCGGCAGCCCCGTGAAGCTCCGCGGCGTCCAGATCGGCGCCGTCGAGTCCATCGGCTTCGCCGGCGCCACCTACGGCGACCGCTTCGCCGCCGACCGCACCAACCCGCAGTCCGCCCGCCCCCTCACCTACGTCCGCGTCCTCTGCTCCATCGACCTCAACCGCCACCCCGACATGGACGGCGACCGGCTGCAGGGCATGATCGACCACGGGCTCCGCGCCAACCTCGCCCTCCAGGGCATCACCGGCCAGGTGCTCGTCAACCTCGACTTCCCGCGCCACAGCGGCCTCGCCGTCCCCGCCCAGGAGCTCACCGTCCCCTGGACCCCGGACAACCTCTACGTCCCCTCCACCCCCACCACCCTCCAGACCCTCCTCAACATCGCCCAGGACATCGCCGCGAACCTCGGCAAGAGCGACATCCCCGAGGCCGTCGCGGCCCTCACCGACCTCGCCCGAGACGTCGACCGCGTCGTCGACGAGGCCGACATCCCCAAGCTCACCGCCACCTTCACCGCGCTCGGCGCCTCCCTCAACGCGCAGTCCGACCGCCTCGCCGCCATCCTCGAGGGCATCGACGCCAAGCGCCTCGGCGGCGACCTCCAGACCCTCACCGACAACCTCGCCCACACCTCCGCCGCCCTCCGCACGGACCTCCCCGCCCTCACGCAGCGGCTCGACGGCACCCTCACCCGCGCCGACGCCCTCATCGCCCAGGCCACCGACGCCCTCACCGAGCTCCGCGCCGACGTCGACGCCCCCGCCCTGGCCGACGACCTCGCCCAGACCCTCTCCGCCCTGGCCCGCACCGCCGCCGCCACCGAGGCCCTCGTCCGGGAGATCCGCCAGAAGCCCTCCCGCATCCTCTTCGACGCCCCCCTCGAGGATTGACCCATGAACCGACTCCTCCCCGCCCTTCTCCCCGCCGCGCTCCTCCTCGCCGGCTGCTTCGGCGGCGCCGCCCCCCAGCGCCATTACACCGTCCTCGACCCCGCGGCCGGCGTCGTCGCCCCCGCCGCGCTCGACCTCGACGTCCGCATGGCGCCCGACCTCCGCGCCGCCTCCGCCCCCACCCTCTACCGCGCCGACGGCTCCGTCTCCACCTACCCCGGCCTCACCTACTACGCCCCGCTCGAGCTGGCCATCCCCCGCGCCCTCCGCGAGCTCGGCCCCGAGGCCCTCGGCCTCAAGCCCGGCGACCGCCTGGACCTCGACGTCCTCGACTTCTGCGTCGACCGGCGCACCCCCGACGGCGTCCCCGTCGCCCGCGTCACCCTCTCCGCGGATGGCCGCGCCCCCGTCACCGTGGCCAAGCCCCTCCCCGCCGGCGCGACGCCCCTCCAGACGCGCGCCCTCCTGGCCTCCGCCCTCCTCGAGGCCATCCGCGACGCCCGCAAGTGAGCACGTGGAAAAGCCGCGGCGACCGAATCCGGCCGCCGCGGCTTTTTTTGTGCCCCCGCGTCAATCCCCGGCGGCCTTGTAGTTGTACAGCGGGCGGATGCGGGCGACGACGTCCGCGGTGGGCGCGATGTTGTCGAGGATGGCCTCGATGGGCTTGTAGGCCATGGGGCACTCGTCGAGGGTGGATTGGTCGGCGGTGGTGGTGTAGATGCCGGCCATCGATTGGCGGAAGGCCTCGACGGAGAAGACGCGCTTGGCCTCGGCGCGGCTCATCAGGCGGCCGGCGCCGTGGGGCGCGGATTGGTTCCAGTCGTCGTTCCCCTTGCCGACGCAGATCAGGCTGCCGTCGCGCATGTTGATGGGGATGAGGAGCCGCTCGCCGGCGCGGGCGGAGACGGCGCCCTTGCGCAGGATGCGGGCCTCGAGGTCGATGTAGTTGTGGATGGTGGTGAAGCGGTCCTCCGCCTCCAGCCTCAGCCCCTCGAGGAGGGTGTCGACGATGGCGCGGCGGTTGAGCTCGGCGAAGCGCTGCATCAGGCGCATATCGTGCAGGTAGTCGTCGAAGAGCGGCCCCGAGACGTAGGCCAGGGCCTTGGGGACGATGCCGCGGTGCTTGGCCGCGAAGTCCTCCACGAGCGCCTGGATCTCCTGCCGGCGGCCGGAGGCCTTCAGCCTGGCGATGGCGGCGTCGAGCCGGAGCCCCGGCTCGCGGGCGAGGGTGCGCCACGCGGCGGCCTGGTAATGCTGGGCCACCTGAAGCCCGGGATGGCGGCTGCCGGAGTGGACGACCAGGTAGAGGTTCCCCTCGTCGTCGCGGTCGACCTCGATGAAGTGGTTGCCGCCGCCGAGCGTGCCGATGCTGCGGATGGCGCGGGCCATCGTCACGGACTTGGCGCACCGCAGGGCCCGCAGGTCGATCTGCCCCATATAGGGGTGCGGCGCGTTGCGCACGCAGAAGCCGGCGGGGATGTTCGCCTTGATGAAGGCGTCGAGCGCGGCCAGGTCCAGGTCGCGTTGGCGCAGACGCACCGTCTCCATGCCGCACCCGATGTCCACGCCCACCAGGTTGGGGACGATCTTGTCGGTGATGGTCATGGTGGTGCCGATGGTGCACCCCGCGCCGGCGTGGACGTCGGGCATCAGGCGGATTTGGCTCCCCGCCACGAAGGGCTGGTCGCAGAGGGTCTGCACCTGCGCGAGGGACTGGGCGTCCACCCGATCGGTGAACACCTTGGCCGTCGCGTACGCCCCCTTGACCTCAATCATGGATGACGACGCGGCGGCCGACGACGGAGAGGCGGCCGGCGGCGAGAAGGCGGAGGGCCTCGGGATAGGCGAGGTGCTCCTGTTCCTGGATGCGGGCGTGGAGGCTCTCGGGCGTGTCGCCCTCCAGCACGGGGACGGGCCGCTGGACGATGATGGGGCCGCTGTCGGTGCCGGCGTCGACGAAGTGCACCGTGCACCCGGCGACCTTGGCGCCGTAGTCGAGGGCCTGCTTCCACGAATGGAGCCCGGGGAAGGACGGCAACAGCGCGGGGTGGATGTTCAGCACGCGGTTGGGGAAGGCCTCGAGCAGCCCGGCCTTGACGATGCGCATGAAACCGGCCAGCACGACGACGTCGGCGCCGTAGCCCTTGATGACGCGGATCCACTCCTCCTCGGCCGGGCCTTCGAGCTTGGTCTTGAAGGGGGCGCAGGAGAGGTATTGCGCGGGGATGCCGGCGCGGCGGGCGCGCTCCAGGATGAAGGCGTCCTCGACGTCGGCCAGGACGCAGACGATCTCGGCGTCGAGCGTCCCGGCGCGGATGGCGTCGAGGATGGACTGCATGTTGGAGCCGGAGCCGGAGCCGAGGACGGCGAGGCGGAGCTTAGGCATGGGGCGCCTCCTCCTTCGCGGGCTTCCACGCCTCGGGCAGGGCGTCGATGACGGCCTGGATGACCTGCTCGAGGGTGAGGTGGGTGGAGTCGATGACGGTGACGCCGTCGGCCTTGCGCAGGGGGGCGCAGGCGCGGGTGGAGTCGATCTTGTCGCGCGCCAGGAGCGAGGCCTGGACGGCCTCGACGGTCTGCTCTGCGACGCCCTTCTGCACCTCCTCCAGCTGCCGGCGCTGGGCGCGGACGGCGGGGTCGGCCTCGATGAAGAAGCGCGCGGGGGTGTCGGGGAAGACGGCGGTGGTGATGTCGCGCCCCTCGACGATGAGGTCGCCGAAGCGCGTGAGCGAGCGCAGGAGGTCGGTGATCTTGGCGCGGACCTCCGGCACGGTGGCGACGGGCGAGGCGTGCGCGTTGATGCGCGGCTCGCGCAGCTCCTTGTCGGGGCGGACGCCGCCGACCTCGTAGACGATGCGCCCGTCCTCGGCCTTGCAGTCGATCCGGAGCGTGCCGGCGAGGGCGGCCACAGCCTTCGGGTCGGCGGTGTCGACGCCCTGCTCCAGGCACTGCCAGGTGACGATGCGGTAGAGCGCGCCGCTGTCCACGTGGAGGAAGCCGAGGCGCTGGCCGACGGCGCGGGAGACGGAGGATTTGCCGGCGCCGCTGGGGCCGTCGATGGCGATGACGCGGGATGTCTTCATGTCGGGTGCCTTGGGTTTGGGGGCGGGGCGCTCGCCGGTCTTGACCAGCCGCTCGACGTCACGGCCGTCGGCGGTCTCGACCTCGAGCAGGTAGTCCACGAGCTGGGCCAGGCGTTCCTTGTTCTCGCCGATGAGCCGCTCGCCGCGGCGGTAGGCCTCCTGCAACAGGCGGGTGACCTCGGCGTCGATGGTCTGGGCGGTGGCCTCGGAATGGTCCTGCTTGCGGCCGATCTCGCGGCCGAGGTAGACCTGCTCCTCGTTGTCGCCGAAGGCCTGGAAGCCGAAGGCCTCGCTCATGCCGTAGGCGCAGACCATCTGGCGGGCCAGGCGGGTGGCCATCTTGATGTCCTGCGACGCGCCGGTGGAGAGGTCGCCGGTGAAGAGCTTCTCGGCGATGCGCCCGGCGGTGAGGACCACGAGCATATCCTTCATCTCCGCCTCGGTGCGGTTGAGCACGTCGCGCTCGGGCAGCGTCATGGTCGCGCCGAGGGCCCGCCCGCGCGGGATGATGGTGACCTTGTGGAGCGGCTCGGTGTGCTCCAGGAGCACCTGCGCCAGGGCGTGGCCGCCCTCGTGCCAGGCGGTGATGCGGCGGTCGCGGTCGGCCATGGCGTGGGAGCGGCGCTCGCGGCCCCAGAGGATCTTGTCGCGGGCCTCCTCCAGGTCGGCGTGGCAGACGTCCTGCCGGCGTTCGCGGGCGGCGAGGAGGGCGGCCTCGTTGAGCAGGTTGGCGAGGTCGGCGCCGGAGAAGCCGGGCGTGCCGCGGGCGATGCGCTGCAGGTCGACGTCCGGGCCGAGCTTGACCTTGGCGGCGTGGACCTTGAGGATGGCCAGGCGGCCCTCGACGGTGGGCAGGTCGACGACAATCTGGCGGTCGAAGCGGCCCGGGCGCGTCAGCGCGGGGTCGAGCACGTCCACGCGGTTGGTGGCGGCCATGACGATGACGCCGGAGTTGCCCTCGAAGCCATCCATCTCCACGAGCATGGCGTTG
>DVOR01000191.1 GCA_018713405.1 Candidatus Spyradenecus faecavium
GATGCGCTCGATCTGGATGCGGCGGGCGGCCTGGGCCTGGCTTTGGGCCTGGATGATCTTGGCGTTCTCGGCGGCGATGCCCTTGGCGATGGCCTCGCGGCGTTCGGCCTCGGCCTGGACCTTGGCGGCCTCGCGGCGGCGGAGGCGGGCGGAGAAGGAGCCGGCCTTGGCGGGGGCGGCCTTGGCGGAGGCTTGGGGCAGGACGCGGCGGGCGGCGGCGGGCGCGGGCGCCGGGGTCGGCGGCTCGGCGGCGGGCGTGGGCTTGTCGATGAGGCCTTTGCCGAGGCCGAGGGTGAAGGTGAGGCCGTCTTTGGTGAGGGTGGCCCATTCGGCGTCGTAGTCGGCCTCGACGAGGGTGAAGCCGTTCTCGCTCTCCCCGATGCCGAGGAGGTGGCTGGCGACGCCCTGGGTCTCGTCGAGGAAGGCGATCTTGCGGGTGCCGTCGGGGTAGTCGGTGATGCCGACCATGCGGAACTTCTGGGCGATCTCCTCCTTCTGCTTCTGTTCCTCGGCGGCCTTGGCGGCGTCGGCGGCGGAAACCTGCTCGGCCACGTCGCCGAAGGGCTTGGCGTCGACGATGGGCTGATAGCGGCCGCGGTCGGGGGCCTGCGCCTGGGCGAAGGCGAGGGCGGGGGCGAGGACAAGCAGCAAGAGGGGGAGGCGCATCAGAAGCCCAGGAAGCCGGCGACGTAGAGGAAGACGAGGAGGATGCCGATGGGCGAGACCCACCGGAGGAGGAAGCCCCAGACGGCCGGGGCGACGCGCCAATCCTCGCCCTGCGCCAGCAGCTCGGGCGCGGCGCGGCGGGGCGTCCAGCCCCAGCCGACGAGGAGGGCGGTGCAGAGGGCGGTGAAGGGGAGGATCCAGTTGCTGGCGAAGTTGTCGAGGGTGTCGAGCCAGTTGCCGCGGGCGAGGTCGCCCATGCAGGCCTCGACGGCCTTGCCCAGCCAGGGGAGGTGGCTCCAGTCGGCGGTGGAGAAGACCGCGAGCAACCCCATCACCGTGCAGAGGACGAAGCCGATGAGGACGGCGGTGCGGCGGCTGCCGCGCTTGTGGCCGCGGCGGAGACGCTCGATGAAGACCGTGGCGCCGCATTCCAGCAGAGCGACGGAGCTGGTGACGGCGGCGATGAAGAGCATGAAGAAGAAGCAGGTCGCCCACACGGGGCCCAGCCACATGGAGTCGAAGACCGCGGGCAGGGCGCCGAAGATGAGGCCCGGGCCGGCGCTCGGCTCCAGGCCGACGGCGAAGACGGCGGGGAAGATGGCCAGGCCGGCCATGAGGGCGGCGCAGGTGTCGAGCACGCCGACCCAGCCGGCGGCGCGGAGGATGTTGTGCTCCTTGTGCAGGTAGGAGCCGTAGGTCACGGTGATCGCCATGCCGAGCGAGAGGGAGAAGAAGACCTGCCCCAGGGCCATCAGCACGACCTTGGGCGTGAAGGCCTCGAGCGTCGGCTTCAGGAGGAAGGAGATGCCCTCGCCGGCGCCCGGAAGCGTGACACTGCGCACGATGACCACCACCAGGAGGATGAAGAGCAGCGGCATCAGGATCTTGCTCATGCGCTCAATGCCCGCTCGGATGCCGCCCAGCAGCATCCAGCCCGTCACCGCCATGAAGATGACGAAGCCGACAAGCACGCGCCAGGGATTGGCGACATAGGCCCCGAAGGCCGTCTGCGACGTCTGCGCCACCTCGGCGGCCACCGCGCCGTCCACCGCGTCGGGGACGAGGGTGCCGGTGAGGGAGAGGCGGATGTACTCCACGATCCAGCCGCCGATGACGGCGTAGTAAGAGAGGATGGCGAGCGCCACGATGGTGCAGACCCAGCCCAGCACCGCGAAGCCCTTCTTGGCGAAGAGGTAGACGCCGACCAACGCCGCGGCCACGGGCAACCACGCCTGCATCGTGGCGAAGGCCACCGCCATCCCGGCCGAGAGCGCGCTCATCACGAAGCGGACGTTCGGGTTGCCCGAGAGCCGCTCGACCTTGCCCATGGCGTTGATGATGTTGCGGCGCGTATGCCGGCCGATGAGCATCTCCGAGCACATCACCGGCAGGCCGATGAAGGCCACGCACAGCACATAGACCAGCACGAAGGTGCCGCCGCCGTTCTCACCGGCCATGTAGGGGAATTTCCAGATGTTGCCCAAGCCGATGGCCGAGCCGGCGGAAGCCAAGATAAACCCGATCGAGGAAGTCCAATTCTCGCGCGTCATGCGTGTCCTTTGCGTTAGCGTTTCCGTAATTGTACCAAAACACCCCGCCCCGCGCCGACATTCACCACACAAAGTGCGCCCAAGGGGAAGCTTAGAAGTTTGGAGGTTGGAGGTTTGGCTGTCGCGGTACGTTTCTTGGGCTGGCACCCCTAAAGGGTCTGGGGCGAAACCCTAAGGGTTTTGAAGTGAAACCCTAAGGGTTTTGGGTCAAACCCTTAAGGGTTTCGGAAATGCATAAGGACTTATTTGAAATGGGCCGACTGCGGGTTCCGCGAAGACGCAAAGGAACGCAAGGGCCTGGGCACTTCACCGTTCGGCCCTTCGGGCCTCTCTACCGTGCCCATCCCTTGCGTTTCTGCGGTTTCCCTGCGTCGTGCCGGGCGCTGTGGCCCTGTTGCCATCGGTGGGAGGATGGTGTATACTTCCCTTCGAACGATGACAAGGAACACATGGCACGAGCGTGATTGAGGCGTTGACGTCTTAGGCTAGGTTCTCCCGCCCCCGCATCCATCATCCCACTTGCCTCCGCCATCAGCGAGTCCATCAAGCGATTGCCCAGAAAGGAAGCACCATGGTTAAAATCACATTGAGTGATAGATATAAGAAAGTCCGTGACACCGCGCCGGAAGACATTCAATACGAGTTGTCCCAATTGGAAGGGGAATTGCGTTTTGACAAGGTGACGCCTGGCCGCAAGCCGGAGAACATCCATTGCCGCACCAAAGAGACGCTTCACTCCTATCGGGTGAACAAGGATTGGCGGCTGATCACCTATCGGTGGAAGGAGGGGGAAATCATCCTCCTCTTGGCCGACAAGCATGACGATGCCTATCGGTGTGCCCAGAATATGCGGCTGGTGTGGGAGAATGGCAAACTGAACTTGCCGACCGTGCAGGACGACAAACCTGTCGTCATCCCAATCAAGACCAAGATGGTGCCGGTGATCGAATCGCAACCGACTTCAAATGATGCCAAACCTTTTGCCGAGTATTCAGACGAGCGGTTGCTGAAGTTGGGAGTACCGAAGGAGCAGGTCGCCCTGGTGCGTGGGATGACGTATGCGGAACTGGAAAACGACAGGCACCTGGACGTGGGGACCGGGCTGCTGTTGCTTGAGGTGGCCTCCGGGACGAAACCCTATGATGAGGCGGCCAAGCAGGTGGAGACGGAGCGGAAGCGTCCTTCCGTGGAGAAGGTGTTGAGCGACCACCCGGGCTTGCGCGAGCATTATTTCGTGCTGACGGACGAGAACCGAGATGCCTTCCTGAACGGCGAGCTGGAGAATTGGCAGGTCTTTTTGCACCCTTCGCAGACGGATGCCGTGGAAATCAAGGCGAATGGGCCGGTGTTTGTCTCCGGCCCGGCGGGGACGGGCAAGTCGGTGGTGGCCTTCCATCGCGTGAAGTGGCTGCTGCGGCAGAAGGGGTTTGAGGACAAGCGTGTCCTCTTCACCACGTACACCAAGACGCTCGCGAAGTATGCGCTGGCGATGTTGGGCAAGCTGTGCACGAAGGAGGAGCTTGCGCGCGTGGATGTGATGACCTTCGATGCGTTCTTGACCAAGGCGTGGACGCGTAACGGCGCACTCAAGACGGCGCTCACGCGCAGAGACGAGAGCAACCCTTATGGGTTGCCATCCGCGATACGGGATGCCTTGGAGGCGCTCTTTTCCCCGAGGCGGCAGTATGTGCATGACCGTGACCGCGCCTTCATCGCGCGCGAGTGGGTGGATGTGATTTTGGAGAACGACATCAGGACGGAGGCGGCGTACAAGAAGGTTCAGCGTCCACGCGCTTATGGGTTCCTCAGCGCGCAGATGCGGTCGCGCTTCTGGGCGATTTTCTCGGAGTGGAATGCGAAGCTGGCGGGCTTCAGCCGCCGTCAGCATCGGCCGAAGGTGGCGGCGTTGAATGCGTTGACGGAGGCCTTGACGGCCCCAGGCCCGAATGAGGACAAGGCGTTCCTGCTTGGGCGCTACGGCGCGGTGGTGGTGGACGAGGTGCAGGATTTCGGCGCCTCGGAGTACCGTTTCCTGGCGGCGCTGACGGGGAACACCATCGACCATCCCCGGCCCACGCTCTACCTGACCGGTGACGGCCATCAGCGCATCTATGGCCGCATCGGGTCTTTCAGCCAGTGCAACATCAACGTGACCAACCGATCCCTCACGCTGAAGGTGTGTTATCGCTCGACGACGGCCATTCGGGAGTTCGCGGAGAGTCTGCTGAAGGGCGCCAAGGTCAAGGGCCTTGACGGGGAGTTCGAGACTTTCGGCGGCGAGTCGCTCGTGCAGGGTGAGCCGCCGGAGGAGCGGTATGTCTCGAATTACATGGCGGAGAACAATGCCATCGCGGACGCCATCCAGGCCTGGAGCAAGAAGGCATCCACGAATTACGGCGACTATGCCGTGCTGCTGCGCAACAATCGGGCGCTCGCCACTGTCGCCGAGAAACTCGAAACGCGCGGCATCCCCGCGACCCCGGTGATCAAGAAGGATGAGCTTGACCTGAACGACGGCCGCGTGAAGGTGATGACCATGCACAGCGCCAAGGGCCTCCAGTTCGTCGGCGTCGTGCTGGCGTTGGACGCGTGGCCGACCATCCCCAAGAACTTCGACACCACGGACGCCGAGGCGCTGGAGGAGCATATGCTGTCGGAGCGGCAGTTGCTCTACATGGCCGCCATGCGTGCGCAACGGTTCGTGCTGCTGACCTCCTCGAACGGCCACCGCGCCGACATCTGACGGCACGCCTAACGATTTGGCAGTCCTGCTGGCGGTTGGAGGTGGCTTCTAACTGCCACAATCGGCGAAATCTGCGGTTCCCTTCTCTGGATCCCTTCTGTCCGCCTCTGCGCTTCCTTGTATTGTCCAGGGGGCTCGGTCTGCCTCGGGTGGTGGCCGGGTGGCGGGGATTTTTCGAGGGGGTGAGATTTTCCTGTCACCTTTTGGGGGTGGGCGCGTAAACCCATGACAGAAAGCCTAGGACTCCCCTGTGTTTTCCCGAGCCGGAGGTGAACGGGGCTCCGCCCCCAAGCCGAAGGTCTTTGTGTGTCATCCCTGGCGCGGGCGGCCTCCCAACACCGCCCGCGCTTTTTCCCGCCCGCTTCGCGCGGTGCGCCCCCAACGGTTGCAGGGGGCTTCTCGGAGGGTTTGCCGTGGCAGGCTCTCGGGGTTTTGTCTTGTGCTATACTATGCAAAGAGGAGGACGTAAGCATGGCAGAGCGAATCGCACAGGACATCGCCGACTTCCGCAAGCTGCGGGAGAATGGGTGCGTGTATGTGGACAAGACCGACCTGCTGCACACGTTGGTCTGCGACCCGACGCGTTCGCTCTACTTCATCTCGCGGCCGCGGCGCTTCGGCAAGTCGCTCATG
>DVOR01000192.1 GCA_018713405.1 Candidatus Spyradenecus faecavium
GGAGCCGTAGTAATCCTCGACGGCGGCGCGCACGGCCGCGAGCGTGGCGGCGGAGGCCACCTTGCCGTCGGGCGAGATCCGCAGGGCGTCCTTCGCGGCGGCCTCGAGCGCCTCCTTGGGATAGAGCGTCGCGCCCTCGACGGTGATGTCGCCGACGGTGTAGCGCGGGCCCTCGGTGACCTTGAAGACGGCGTCGCACTCGCCGGGGTCCTTGCCGGGGATCGGGCGGAGCTCGGGGAAGGCAATCTCGGCGTCGAGGTAGCCGGCGTCGGTGTAGACGGCGTTGGCGGCGGCGCGCGCGTCGTCGAGCTTCGAGTCGGAGAGCGGAAAGTCGGTGAACCAGCTGAGAGGGTTCCAGATGGGCATCCAGCCGAAGGCGCGGGCCAGCGTGCCGTTGTCGAAGGCCGTGTTCCCCTCGAAGACGTAGTCGCGGATGTCGCGCTCGGCGCCGGGGTCGACGATGAAGGTCAGGAAGGCGTAGCCCGGGGCCTCGGCGTGGCGGATCTCGTAGGTCACCTTCGCCTCGACGTACCCATCCTCGGCGAGCTTCTCGCGCAGGCGGCCGGCGGCGGCGGCGGCGATGGCGTCGTCCACGCGGTCGTCGCGCCCCAGCTCGATGGCCTCCTCGGCGGAGCTTTCGCGGATGGCGCCGTCGAGCCCCGTGAAGGCGGGCGTCTCGGCCAGCTGCGGGCGGCGGCTGACGGTGTAGACGATCACCCAGTTGCCGTCGGCGTCCTGTCCGATGGCGGCCTCTGCCTTCGCGTAGTTGGGGGTGGCGAGGAGGGCCTTGACGTCGGCGCTGATGGCGGCCTGCACGTCAGCCTGCTCGGCGGTCATGCCCTTGGTCACGGAGCACATGTCCAGCACGGCCTCGGTGGGGTCGATGCCGAAGGAGTCGTCGGCGCGCACGCGCACGTCGCTCACGGTGACGCGGGCGGCGTGGGCCGTCGCGGCCAGGCCGAGCATCAGGCAGAGCGCCAGGGGAAGCATTCTGTTCACGGGTTCTCGCTTTCCTTATTCCACCGGCTCCATGTCGCCGGTCATCATGTCCGGGTTGGTCTCCACGCGATCCTTGAAGCGCGTCGTGGCGCCGTCGAAGTTCAGGCGCACCTCGCCGGTGGCGCCGTTGCGGTTCTTCGAGACGTCGACGATGGCCAGGAGGCGGTCGTCGTGCTCCGGCACGCGGCTGCCCATGAAGCAGGGCCGCCGCAACAGCAAAATCACGTCCGCGTCCTGCTCGATGGCGCCGGAGTCGCGCAGGTCGGAGTTCTTGGGCTTCTCGTCGCCGCCGCGTTGCTCGGGGTTGCGCGAGAGCTGGGAGAGCACCAGGACCGGCACGTTCAGCTCCTTGGCCATCGCCTTGATCTCGCCCGAGATCTTCGCCACCATCACCTGCTGCCCCTGCTGGGCGAACTCGCGGTAGGAGAGCAGCTGCAGGTAGTCGATGACGATGAGCTCCACGGGGTTGCGCTTGTGGGCGTGGCGGGCGCGGGCCCGCAGCTCCATCACGTCCAGGCCGCCTTGGTCGTCGCACAGGATCGGGGTCTCCTGGAGCTCCTTCGCGGCCGAGCGCAGGAGCGGCAGCACCACTTCCTTCTTGACGAACTGCCCCTTCTCCACCTCGCGCGCGGACACCCCCGCGATGCCGCACAGCATACGCGTGGTCAGCTGCATCTGCGGCATTTCCAGCGAGAAGACCAGCACCGTGCGCTTCTTCACCCGCCCGTCCGACGACGGGAAGGGCCGCCCCATGATGTCCCGCCCACGCGCCACGCACTCGGCGATGTTCATCGCCAGCGACGTTTTGCCCATCGAGGGACGCGCCGCGAGCACAATCATCTCGCCCCGGTGCAGGCCGCGCAGCTGGTTGTCCAGCGCCTTGAACCCCGTCGGGATGCCCGAGAGTTCGCCCGGGTGCTCCAGCTGGCGCGTGAGCATTGACAGCGTCTCGCCCACGCTGGTGCGCCAATCCACGCTCGTGCCGGCCTTGGTGCGCCCCTCGCCGATGCCCAGGATTGTCTGCTCGGCCATGCCCAGCACGTAGTCGGCGGACTGCGAGGAATCGTAGACGTTCGCCTCCACCTCGCGCACCGCCCCCAGGATGCATCGGCGCAGATACTGCTCCATCACCAGCTCGGCGTAGTAGCCCGCGTGCGCGCTCGTCGGCGTCCGGTCCATCAGCTCCGTCAGCGCCCGCACGCCGCCCACGGCCTCCAGGTCCCCCGTCCCCTTCAGGAAGTTCGAGACCGTGATGCCGTCCACCGGCTGACCCTTCGAGGCCAGCCGCGTGATCGCCGCGTAGATGCTCCGGTGCGAAGGCTCCACGAAGGCCTCCGCCACAACCCCTTTCGCCGTGCAGATGTCCAACACCCGCGCCGGGTCCAGGAGGATCGAGCCCAGCAACCCCTGCTCGGCCTCGATGTCCTGCGGCAACTCGCGACGCAACGGCGCCTCCCCCGCCATTTCCGACAGGGGCAACTGCACGTCCGTACGCTTCTTTCTGGGCATCTCTGCGTTATCTCCGAAAAACGGTCGTTTATTCTACCAAAACCAACCCGTCCCCGTTTGTTAGTTTTCCACAAATCCTCTCGCCTCCCTCGCCCCCGACCCTCCCGCCCAACCCCTAAAGGGTCCGAGTCGAAACCCTAAGGGGTTCGACCCAAAACCCTAAGGGTTTTGACCCAAACCCTTAAGGGTTTCAGAAATTCATCTACACTTATGCAGAATCCGCCCTCCGGCGGCTCACTGGGAAAGGAGGGAGAAAAAGGGTGGGTGGGTTGCACGTGGGGGTGTGTTTGCGCTATACTGAAGGCGAACAAAGGACCTGAGCCATGCAAGAGCCTGTGAACATTCTTTGCCTGAAGTGGGGGACGCGCTACCCCGCGAGCTTCACGAACATCCTCTACGCGTCGGTCAAGCGCCACCTGCATCGGCCGTTCCGCTTCGTCTGCATCACGGATGACCCCATGGGCCTGAACCCGGGCATCGATGCCCAGCCCTTCCCGGAGTGCCCCGACATCGACGTGCTGGGCTTCTGGCCGAACATCTTCGTCAAGCTTTGCCTCTATAAGCCGGGCCTGGCGAACCTCTCCGGGCCGACGCTCTTCTTCGACGTGGACATCGTCATCCAGCAGGACATCGACTGCTTCTTCGATTACGAGCCGGGCAAGTTCTGCATCATCCACAACTGGGTGGAGCGCCGCAAGTGCCTCTTCCGCCGCCCGCCGGACATCGGCAACTCCTCCCTCTTCCGCTTTGACGCGGGCACCCCGCAGGCCGCGGCCGTCTACGATTGCTTCCTGCGCGAGATGCGCCAGGCCATCGACCGCTCCCTCTTCCCCACCGAGCAGGCCTTCATGACGCACGCCATGACCCTGGCCGACGGCGGGGAGTTGCCGCGGTGGTGGCCCGCCCAATGGGCGAAGAGCTTCAAGCGCACCTGCGTGCCGCCCTTCCCGTTCAACCTGTTGGTCACGCCGAAGAAGCCCGACGCGCGCGTGCTCGTCTTCCACGGCAACCCGGACCCGGACATCGCGGTGAAGGGCTTCCATGCCAAGCGCATCCACAACTCCGTCAAGCCCTGCCCGTGGATCCTCGAGGATTGGCACGAGTGAGGCGTTGACCGGAACGCGGGGGGCACGCCGCCGGCGTGCCTTCCCTATCTTGAGGAGGGGCGTGTGGCAAGGATGGCGTTGCGATGTGTGTGCGACGCGGTGGGGCTCGCGTTGGGGGTGCTTCTCGTGTGGCAGGTGTGGCTGAACGGCTGGTTCGCGGAGGATTGCCTCTGTTGCGGCGGCCCTGTCGCCGGAGGCGTGGGGTGGGGGACTGCCTCCGCTTGTGAGCAGGACGTGACGACCCTAACGGGGCGGAGGCGCGGGGGCGGGGAATTGTGTTACACTAAATGCGATTTTCACCTCAACAGGGAGTTTGCATGAGACACGCGTTAACTGGGTTGGTGGCGCTGGCGATGGCCGGCGCGGCGATGGCTGTCACGCCGGGCAAGGTCTTGAAGATGGTGCCCCAGAGCGGGACCTCCAAGAGTTTCGACCTCATCACGGAGAACGGCATCACCGTGCGTGTGCAGTTCTACACGCCGCAGGTCTTTCGCATCTTGGCCGCGCCCCAGAAGCTTGAGCCTCAGCTCGACCGCCACGGCAACCCCGTGAAAGACGCCGACGGCAACGTGAAGACCTATGTCTCCGCCGATTTCTCCGACCCGAAGAACGACCCCGAGAAGGCTCAGATCCTGGTCGGCGTGCCCGAGGACGCCACCCGCGTGGTCTTTGCGGACAACCGCGAGGCCGGCACCTACACCTTCTCCACCACCGCCCTCACGCTGACCGTGGACAAGGCCGACTGCCGCTTCACCCTGATCGACCGCCTCACCGGCAAGACCGTCTGGGCCGAGACCAAGCCGCTTGACCTCGACGCCGAGAAGGGCACCACCCAGACCCTCGCCACCACCGCCGATGAGTGCTTCTACGGCGGCGGCCAGCAGAACGGCGAGTTCGCCCACAAGGGGCGCAAAATCGCCATCCTGGCTGACGGCAACTGGAACGAGGGCGGTCACCCCAATCCCTCTCCCTTCTACCAGACCAACACCGGCTATGGCGTCCTTCGCCACACCTTCGCCACCGGCGAGTATGACTTCTCCGGCGAGAAGGAGATTCGTACCACCCACGCCGAGAATCGCTTCGACGCCTTCTACTTCGTGGGCGGCGACTTCGCCGGCAACCTGAACCTCTACACCCAGTTCACCGGCCGCCCGAACTTCATCCCCCGTTGGGGTCTGCAGCTCGGCGACGCCGATGCCTATATCACCCGCGACACGGAGACCCGCGAACCCGCACAGAATGAGGACGGCTCTTACAAGGAGGTCACTCCCGTCGACGCCGTGCGCGTGGCCAAGGCCTACCGTGAACACGACATGCCCTGCGGTTGGCTCCTTGTGAACGACGGCTATGGCTGCGACCATATGCAGTTGGGCTACGTGGCCGACACGCTCGCCGGACTGGGCTTCCACACCGGCCTCTGGACCGAGGGCGCGCTTGACCGCATCAACTGGGAGGTCGGCCATGCCGGCAGCCGCGTGCAAAAAATCGATGTCGCTTGGTCCGGTCCCGCCTACCAGCACGCCCTCGAGTGCAACAAAATCGCCGCCGAGGGCATTGAGCGCAACGCCGACGCGCGCGCCTTCGTCTGGACAGTCCAGGGCTGGGCCGGCACCCAACGCTACGGCATCTGCTGGACGGGCGACCAATCCGGCTCCTGGGATCTCATCCGCTACCACATTCCCACCCTTACCGGCTCTTCCATGAGCGGCCAGGCCTACGCCACCACCGACGTCGACGGCATCTTCGGCGGCTCCAACGAGACCTACCTGCGCGACCTCCAGTGGAAGTGTTGGACCACCGCCATCTACGCCATGAACGGGTGGAGCAACATGAACAAGAGCCCCTGGAGCTATCCCGAACCCTACCGCTCGCTCAACCGCGCCGCGCTCCTCCACAAGAACCGTATCGTTCCCTTCGTCTATTCCTACATGGCGCAGGCCTGGGCTGCTGGCGAGCCCATCGTCCGTCCCCTTGTCTACAACTTCCCCGAGGATCGGCACACCTGGGGCGATGCCGCGAAGTATCAGTTCATGCTGGGTGAGGAGGTGCTCGTCGCCCCCGTCTACACCTCCATGAAGCTCAATCGCGGCTGGCGCAAGGACATCTACCTGCCCGAAGGCACGTGGTATGACTACAACGATGGTCGCCGCATTGTCGGCCCCACCACCCTCGCGGCCTATCCCATCACGCTCGCCACCCAACCCGTCTTCGTCCGCGCCGGGTCCATCATCCCCATGTACCCGGAGATGCTTGTCCTTGGCGACAAGCCATTCGACCCCATCACCTTCGACGTCTATCCCGACTTCTCCGGTGGGCGCGACGCCTTCTTCCGTCTCTATGAGGACGACGGCGAGACCCAAGCCTTCCGGAAGTACGATGCCTACACCACCCAAGACGTCTGCGTCCGCACCTTCGATCGCGACGCCTACGGCCTCATTCTGGTCGGGCTCGACGCCGTCGTGGGCAATGGTTATGAGGGGATGCCCGAGGCGCGTTCCTACGAATTCCTCATCCACTGCCCGGTCGCGCCGGAGTCCGTCTTTCTCACCAACCCCGATGGCTCCGTGGGCCAGGAAATCCTCAAGCTCGACGGCGAGCGCGCCGCCACCGCCTATGCGAACGCCCGTCAGGCATGGTTCTATGACCCCGCCGAGAAAAACGGCCTCCTGCGCGTCAAGCTCGCCCGCACCCCTCTCAGCGAGACCCGCGCCTTCATCGTCCATACCAAACCCTTCTTTGCCATCCAGCCCACCGAGCCCTATCCCGTGCCCGAGGTGACCAACGAGCTCGACCGCTCCGAGTTCACCGTCACCGTCAACTCCCAGGCCGGCGACGCCCTCATCACCGCTGCCTTCGACGGCACCGAGGAGACCATGTGGCACTCCTACTGGCGTGACGACAAGGCTCAGCCCACCACCTTCCCCTACGTCATCGACGTGGACATGAACGGCCTCTACCCCGTCAACACCGTCACCTACCTGCCGCGCGCCAACCTCGGCAACGGCGTCATCAAGGGCTACAAGATCGAGGCCGCCCG
>DVOR01000193.1 GCA_018713405.1 Candidatus Spyradenecus faecavium
CGCTGGGCCTCGCCGCCGGAGAGGCGGTCGGCGGGCTGGTCGCGGCGGTGCGTCAGCCCCACCAGGCGCAAGAGCGTCTCCATCCGCTCGGCGGGGACGTCGCGGCCGTCGAGGAGGGCGGGGAGGGCGACGTTCTGCGCCACGGTGAGGGTCGGGATGAGGTTGCAGTCCTGGAAGACGATGCCGACGGAGCGCCGGCGGAGCAAGGTCAGCTCACGGTCGGGGAGGCCGACGAGCGAACGCCCCTTCACCGAGACGTCGCCGGCGTCCGGCGGGAGCAACCCCGCCAGAAGATTCAAGAGCGTGCTTTTGCCCGCGCCAGAGGGCCCCATGACGGCATGGAAGGCCCCTTCCGGAACGGCGAGGGTGACGCCGCGCAGAACATCGATGACGCGCCCTTCCACACGGAAGGATTTACGCAGGTCGGTGGCTTGGAGTGCGTTCATGTCAGAAGCGGAAGCGGAGGGAGAGCTCGAAGGTGCGCCCGTCGTTGGCGAAGGCCTGCAGGTTGCGGGCGGACTCCACGCCGCGCGAGTCGAAGAGGTTGCGCACGGCGAAGCCCAGGGAGAAGTTCTCGGTGAAGGGGAAGTCGACGGAGGCGTCGAAGGTGAGGAGGCGCTTGGCGATTTGGTCCTCGCCGGCCTGCTGGCCGCGGAAGGTCATCTCCCAGGCGTCGCGCCAGCGGCAGCCGAGGCCGAAGACGGCGTCGTAGAACCACGGGGCCTTGTAGCTCGTCCAGAGGGAGACGGCGTGCGGCGGGAAGCGGTCGAAGCGGAGGCCGTTGGTCTTGTCGTAGTAATCGATGTAGGCGTAGGCCAGGTAGATGGACCAGTTGTCGGTGATGTCGCCGGAGGCGGAGAGCTCCACGCCCTGGGAGTAGGTCTTGCCGTCGTCGGAATAGTAGCCCTCGCCGGTGAGGTCGTTGTCCATGGCGATGGGGGCGTTGGACTGGTCGATGCGGAAGAGCGTGCCCGTGAGCCAGAGGCTGCCGGTAGGGTTCACGCGGATGCCGGCCTCCTTCTGCACGGCGCGCCAAGTGCTGTCGAGGTAGTCGGACTTCGCGGTGCCGGTGTTGTCGGGCCAGGCCTTGTAATTGAAGTTGGGGGTCTCGGTGAGGGAGACGTTGGCGAAGAGGATGGCGCGCCCGGCCTCGAGGATGTCGTAGGAGACGCCGAGTCGCGGGGAGAAGGTCCACGCGTGCACGTGGTTCACGCTGTCGTGCCAGTCGGCGCGCATGCCGGCGATGACGCTGAGCCCGCGCCACTCCAGCAGGTCCTGCACGTTGAGGCCCACCTTCTGCTGACGGGTGTCGGAATAGCCCGTGGCCTTGATCTTCTCGAGGTAGTTCTCCTCCGTGACGGTGCCGCCACGGCCCGTGGAGGTGAAGCCGCCCCAGCCCTGGTTCTCCTTCACGGTGGTGCTCACGCCCACGAGGAACTGGTGGTCCACACCCCAGGTGTCGAACTTGAAGATGGCGTCCTGCCCGGCGTAGAAGGTGCGGGCCAGGCGGTCGCCCGCGCCCCACTCATACCGTTTGCCGCTGGCCGGGTCGGGGTCGAAGCCGACGTTGGAAAAGGGCCCGCGGTAGTCATAGCGGTTCTCGGTCTGGAAGAAGGAGAGGCGCGTGCGCAGGGTCAGCCACTCGGTCACGTCGCCGTCGAGGCGGAAGGTGCCGCCGAAGGTCTGGAAGCGCATCCGGTCGCCGGGCCGGGTGTAGGTGTCGTCCCAACCGCTGCCGTAGGGCTTGCCGTAGAGCGTGCGCACGCCCTGGAAGGCCGGCTGGTCGCTGTATTGGTAGAAGAGGTCAAACCCCGTCTCCAGACGGTCGGCCACGCGCAGCGACAGGCTCGGCGCGGCGGAGAAGGTGCGCCCGTGCCCCGCGCCCGAGGCCGCCCACCCCGGGTCGCGCCACTCGTAGGCCATCGGCACGCGAACCGCGAACCGCTCGTCCGCGAAGACGCGGTTGATGTCGGTGGCGAGCTTCAGGCGCGTCCCCGAGGCCTTGGAATAGGACCCCTTGAGCAGGAAATCGTGGAAGTCCTCCTCGAAGGAGGGGCGCTTGGGCTGCAGGATCACCGTGCCGCCCGCGCCCATGAGGTCGGTCATGTTCACCATCTGCGCGCCGTACGCGCCGCCGACCGGCCCCTTCACGATGTCCACCCGCTCCAACAGCGTCGGGTCGAGGAAGGTCGCCACGCCGCCGGCCAGCGGCACGCCGCCCAACAGCACCTCGCTGCCCGAATAGCCGCGGATCGTGTAGGTGCCGGCCTGCCGCGCCATCACGGTCTTGCCGCCCTGATAGATGCCCGGCTGGAGCGTCACCAGCTGGTCGAGGTCGGTCGCGTTGCGCTCGCGGATGAAGTCCTCCGTCAGCGAGTCGACCGTGAAGGGCGAACGCTCCGGCGGCAGCTCCACCAACGTCCCCGCATCGGTCGTCTCCGTGCGGTACTTCGGCAACGGCGCGGCCGTCACCACGACCGCCTCGTTTTCCGTCGGCGCTTCACCCAACGTCATGCCCGGCACGAGCGCGAGCAGACCCACCACCATCTTCGCAGAAACTTTCATAGCGCTAACAATAGCACATCCATCCGCCCACACGCAAACGTTTTTTGCCCTGCATCCATCGGTATCCACCCCGCAATTTTGCTACACTTAGGGGCATGTTGACGATTTCCCTGACGCACCTGCCGCACGCCCGCAAGGAGCTCTTCTGGGACAAGGGCCTGCGCGTGGTCTCCCGCAGCGGCCTCAACCCCACCGAGGCCGCCCTCCTCGCGTTGCTCCCCACCCTCGCGCCCGCCGCGCGCCCCCTCTTCCTGGGCGGGCGCACCGGCGCGCTGGCCTTGGCGGCCCGCCTGCGCGGCTGGGGCGCGGAGGGCTTCACCCTCCACACCTTCGACGCGCACACCGAGGCCGTCCTCCGCCGCAACCTCGCCGACAACAACGCCACCGTCGCCGACGGCGCGCCCGCCCCCGGCGCCTTCGCCCTCTCCACCGCCCTCGACCTGGCGACGCTCGCCTGCGACGCCGCCTTCTGGCAGCTGACCAAGGGCGACGGCACGGCCGAGCGCGACCTCTTCGCGCTGGAGGGCCTGCTGAGCGGCCCCGGCGCGGCCGGCCGCCGCCTCTTCTTCGCCGCCGAGACCCCCAACGCCACCTTTGTCGAGCGCTTCCGCAAGGCCTGCGACCGCGTCCTGCTCCGCCGCGAGGGCGCCGTCACCCTCCTCACCGGCGTCGTCGCCCGCCCCCTGCCCGCCGACAAGCGCCCCAACCACCGCGCGACCTTCGAGGTCTCCCTCAAGGGCCACGCCCCCCTCACCCTTGTCACCTGGCCGGGCTGCTTCTGCCACCGCCGCGCCGACAACGGCGGCCTGGCCCTGGCCGAGGTCGTCGCCGAGCAGGTGGCCTTCGACCCCGGCGACCGCGTGATGGACCTCGGCTGCGGCTGCGGCATGGTCGGCCTCCTCCTCGCCGCCGCCTTCCCGGAGAAGGACCTCCGCGTCGACTACCAGGACTCCAACGCCTCCGCCCGCGACAGCGCGCAGGAGAACCTCCGCCTCCATCCCCACCGCGCGCGCTTCCTCTTCTCCGCCGACGGCCTCGGCGACCCGGGCGCCTACGCCCTCGTCCTGGCCAACCCGCCCTACTTCGGCGACTGGCGCATCGCGGAGTTCTTCATCCAGACCGCGGCCCGCCTGCTCCGGCGCGGCGGCCTCCTGGCCTTCGTCGCCAAGCGCGAGTCCAAGCCCCTCGAGCTCATCGAGGCCAACGGCCTCAAGCCCCTCGGCGTCTTCCCGCGCCGCGGCTACGCCGTCCTCCTCGCCGAGAAATGAGTCCCTCCCCCGCCGACGCGGACGACTTCGGCCGGCTGGCCCGCCCCGGCCCGCTCGCCCGCGCCCGCCTCGCCCTCTGGACCCTGCCGGAACGCCTCCTGCCGCCCGCGCGCGACCGCGGCGCCTGGGGCGAACGGTGGGCCGCCCGCCTGCTCCGCGCCTGCGGCTGCGCCATCCTCGAGCGCAACGCACGCCCCACCCGCCGCGGCGAGATCGACCTCGTCGCCCGCCGACGCGGCGTCATCCTCTTCGTCGAGGTCAAGACCCGCCTGGACGAGACTTACGGCCGCCCGCTCGACGCCGTGGACGCCCGCAAACGCGCCCACCTCCGCAAGGCCGCCATCCATTGGCTGGCCCAACACGACCTCCGCGAGGCGCCCCACCGCTTCGATGCCGTCGAGGTCGTCGGCACTCCCGGCCATCCCCCCACCCTCCGCTGGGTGCAACGCCTCCGCATGCCCACCCGCTGACGCCGATAAAATAGAGAAACCGCAGATTACGCAGATTGTGGCAGATTGGGGACGTGCTACCGCACGCAGGACACGGAGAGGAAACCGCAGATTCCGCAGATTTTGGGCAGATTAAGGGCGTGCTATCGCACGCAGGACCGCCAGATGAGGGAAAAGGAAGCTTGGGGGCGTGCTGGCGCACGCCGTCCTATTGGTCCTATTGGTCCTACCGCGTCGCCTGGGAACGCCTCCATGAACGTCACAGAAACGCAAGGGATGGGCACGGTAGTGAGGCGCAACGCGCCGAACGGTGAAGTGCCCAGGCCCTTGCGTTCCTTTTGCGTCTTCGCGGGAAACGTCCTCAGGCAAGAGCCCTGTCGCCGGCGGAGACGGCGCAGAGGGAAGTCGGCCCGTTCGGGGCGGTGAGGTAGAGGCGATAGGGGTGGCGGCCCTTGGCGAGCCTCATCGCGATGGTGCGGCCGTTGGCGCAGTTGCCGGCCTCGTATTCCAGGATGTGGGCCTCGTGGAGCCAGAGCTGGCAGCCGCCCGCGCCCGTGGCGGTGAAGGTGACCTCGCCCTCGGCGGCGGCCTCGATCCACCCCTCGACGGCCACGCCGAAGTGTCCGCTCTCCTTGGCGAGGCGGGCGCGCAACGCGTCGGCGTCCGCGGCGAGGAAGCCGGCGTCGGGCTCGAGCGTGCGGAAGTTCGGCACCCAGGGCCAATCCTTCGCGCCCGTGCGGAAGACCCGCACCTGAAGTTGCGGCAGGGCCCCGCGCAGGGGCGTCGCGGGCATCGGCGTGGCGTCCGCGCCACTGTGGGCGGTGCCGAAGCCCGCGCACCCATAGGCCGCCTGTGTCTTGCCGATGGGCAGACGGCAGGTGGTGAGGAGGGCTGTCATCCACCGCAGGCGGTCGGCCTGGGCGGGGTCACCCGAGAGGTCGTGCTCCTGCCCGATGTCATCCTTGATGTTATAGAGATACCGCTTGCCATTGACACCGTTGACGCGGATGAGCACATAGTCGCCGTCGCGCACCATCTGCTCGAAGCCCCAGTTGTTACCCGAGCCGCCATCCTCATACTCCGCGTAAATCCTCATGGGCAACTGCGTCCCCTCGCCCATGAGGGTCGGCAAGAGCGACACACCATCGCAATGGGCGGGCTGGGGCAAACCCGCGACGTCGGCCAGCGTGGCCATCCACGCGGGGAACTGGAAGGGGAAGTCACTCGTGCGCGGCGTCTCCGTGCCGGAGGCGGGGACGGTGCCGGGCCAGAGAACGAATGTCGGTTCACGCAGACCGCCCTCATAGCACCACCGCTTCATGCCCTTGAAGGGCCCATTGGAGTCAAAGGCGCCGTTCACCCACGTGATGTTGCCGGGGGAAAGGTATTCACCCGCAGGGCCGTTGTCGGAGGTGAAGATGAAGAGGGTGTCCTTGTCCAGCCCGCGCAACTTGAGGAAGTGGAGCAGGTCGCCCAGCGCCTCATCGATTCGCCGCACGTTGGAAGCGTAACGCTGTTGCGAAGCGGTATAGCCCTTGTATTCGTCGTAGACGTAGGTATTGGAGGTCGCCTTGCCCTGCTCGTCCACGGCCCGGAAGGGCAGGTGGCCCTCCGTATCCTGCTCCCAGGTCACGCCGCCACCCCACGTCTTGTCCTCGTTGAGGTCCGGATAGGCGTTGCCGGGGATATGGAACTGCGTGGTCGAACCAAGGTTGGGGTCGGCTTGGGTTCCCGACTGCCCCGCGCCGTGGCAGGTGGTGTAACAGGCGTAGCAGAAGAAGGGCTCCTCTCGTCCAGAGTCTTGATGAGCCTTGATGAGCTGCTTGATTTTCGCCGTGAAGAGGTCGGTGTCGTAGCAATGGCGCACCTCAGCGTCGGAGATCAACCGCCGCCAGTAGGTGCCTTCCTCATCGCGCTCCCAGTCGGTCGCTCCGTGAGAGAGTCCTGCGTAAAAGGTGTCGTCCTTGGCTTGGGCGGAGAGGTTTTCCACCACGGGCGACCCCTGCTTCTGGGTACGCCAGTCGTAACCCCTTTCATTCCCCTCCCAGTGGTAGAAGGAGTGGCCGTGGGCGTGGGCGGGATAACCGTAGGAGTAGTCAAAGCCCGCGTCACAGGCCATGGAACGGCGCAGTTGGCCGCCGCTCTCGTAACCGCCGCCGATGCCCCACTTGCCGATGTGCCACGTGGCGTAACCGGCCTGCTTCATCACGGTGCCAATAGTCATATGCGCGTCCACGGGACGATCGAACATATTGTCACGCAAGTTGCAGTTGCCCTGATGCTTGCCCGAGACCATCGAGGCACGGGCCGGTGCGCAGACAGGTGCGGTAGTGTAGGCGTTCGTGAACATCACGCCGCGACGCATCGCGTCGTCCAGATTCGGCGTGTCGATGTGGGGCTGATTCCCATCGGCGCGTTGGTTCTGCCAGAAGGCACCCAAGTCGCCCCACCCCAGGTCGTCGCAGAGCACCAGGATAACGTTGGGACGCTTGCCGTGGGCGGGGTTCGGTACCACGCCGGGCCGCACCGTTGTCTCTTCCTCGGGCCCGATGGCCCACATCGCGCCGGGCGCCGCGCACACCGCGCACGCCCCAATCGCCTTTAGAAAGTCTCTTCTGCGCATCGTCACGCCTCCTTATCTCAATCGCAAAGTATAACCGTTTCCATCCCACCGGCGCAAGACCGCGCCCTCGGCGAAGGCGAAGTCCCACACGCGATAGACCTCCAGACAACCCTGGACGACCATCGGCGTACCCTCCGTCGTCAGATTGTCGAGCGTCAGCGTACCGTTCTCCGTGGCCGCACCCAAACGCGCGCCCAATACCGCCGTCACGGGACAGGAGAGCCGCCCATCCATCAGCAACGCGCCCTTGGCCTCCACCCGAACCTCAACCTCCGGGGGAATGGCAAAGGCCGGCACCCGAGGCTCGCCCGTGTCCGCGCCCTCCAGCGCCGCGCCGGAGGCAATCACGATGGCGCCCGTGCCCGAGCCGCCCTCGACCACGCGCAAGCGCCGCGCCGTCACGCCGGAGGGGACGGTCAGCGTGCCGCCGTCGAAGACAACCGTTAACTCCTCCGCGCCATTGGGCCACGTCAGCCCCTCCGCGCCGACCGTTAACGTCTCATCCTCCCACGAGAGGGACTTGAGACCAAAGAAACATCCCAATGTCTCCTCGGCACGCTTACAGGAGACCGTGAGCTCATCCCCCACCCCGAGGGCAATCACCCGCCCAAAGTCCAATGTCACTATATTGTTTTGGTTGGAGAGGGGATCCGCACCCATACACGTGTGGGTCGCAGAGACCGTCTTACCGCCCACCGTCGCCTCGAAGGTCGCCGTGCGCTCGGTGTCGGCTCCCTGCGGTTTCCCTTCGGAGTTGAAGATGCCCACATCCAACGTCAGCGTCTGAAAGATCGCCACCTCCGTCGCGCGGAAGGTCACCGTCCAATAGCCGTGTTCGCCGGTCTGGATGTTGGTGTTCGGGCTGAGGAAGGTCGCGTCCCCAGCCGCGTCGCCGGTGGCCATGAAGCCCACATTCGGCTCCAACGAGACGAACGCCAGCGGGGCCGAGGCCGTGATGCGGTCTTGCGTCTTCCCGGAAAAGGTGACCGTCGTCGCACTAGCCATCGCCGCCGCGCCCGCCGCAACCATCATGAACCAACCTCTCATCGCCGACCTCCTCGCTTAGGATAAAAGGTGGGCGCGACCCCGACCGGAGCCGCGCCCGACCATTCGTAAGGACTTCCTGTCCTTAGGCCACGCGACGGCGAAGCGCCACGCCGGCCACGCCCAGCGCCAACAGCGCCAGTGCCGTCGGCTCAGGGAGCAGCGCAATCATGTCGTCGCCGGAGGCGATCCCCCCAGCGGTGTAGAGCTCTGCACCGCGGAGCCCCGTCCGATAATAGACGAACGTGCCATAATCCTCGGATGCAGTGTCGTTTACACCACCTATAGTGTTGTGCGTAAAGTCACCCAGCTTGTTGCCGTTCAGGTAGACCGAGTAGACGATCGTGCGCGTCCCGGAATCCCAGGCGCTGTCATAATCCACCGTGATGCCCAGCACATTCTTCCCGCTCTGAAGGTTCCAACCACGCAGATCAGTGGCGGTAGTGCTGGCCTTGTGGGTGACCTGCCCACCGTTGCTCCCCTTGGAAACGTCGATGTATGTCCCGGTCGTAGAATTGTGTCCGGCAGTCTCGCTGTGGCCGATGCGCAACACCTTGGAAGCATTCTCCGCACTGTTGTACACGCTCGAATCGAAGACCAGCGCGACGGTGAAGTCCGTGCCATCGGTGAAAGAGGGCGAGAACGTCCCATCGGAGCCGGCAGTGGGGGTTGTCGCCCCACTCCACGAGACGGACACCGCGCTGGCGGCACCGGCGGCGCAAAGCGCGAGGGCCAAGAATCCAATCTTTTTCATGTATTCATCCTTGTGTGTCACACCGGGAACCGTTCCCAATGGTGCTTATAAGGTAGCACACTTCCCCCCCCCCCGTCAACTATAAAGAGTTATTTCAGGTAAAAAAGTTTAGCCTCCCTTGCGGGGCACCCTCCCTGCCGACGGGGCGTGGGG
>DVOR01000194.1 GCA_018713405.1 Candidatus Spyradenecus faecavium
CGCCATCCTCCGCGCCGACGCCGCCAAGCCCAACTGGCTCCCCTTCCCCCTCGCCGTCGCCGAGTTCACCCGCCGCCTCCCCGGCCAGCCCGTCTACGACGGCGCCGTCCCCACCGGCCCCGCCGCCGCCATGTTCGCCGCGATGATCTACCTCAAGTGGACCGGCGCCGCCGTCCTCCCCGCCGACGCCTCCCAGGCCGAGACCCAGGCCATCTCCATCGGCCTCGACACGGTCCTGCGACCCGCCGCGCTCACCCCCGCCCCCAACGCCGTCCTCTGCCGCCCCCTCGGCGGCGGCCGCTACGCCTTCACCCTCTGGCGCGCCCCCACCGAGGACGTCGACCTCGAGCTCGCCCTCGCCGACGGCGCCGAGCCCGTCCGCCCCGCCTCCCTCCGCTTCACCCCCACGACCTACTGGCAGACCCAGACCGTCACGGCCCCCGTCGGTCACACCCTCCTCTGGAAGCTCCAGCCCGCCCAGCCCGGGCAGACCACCGGCGCCCGCGAGACCCGCTGACCCGCGGCGGCCTCACGCCGGCGCGGCGCCCCGCTCCCACACGAGGGTCAGATCCGCCTCCCCCGTCTCCGGGTCCACGCCCTCGGCGCGGATCTCGAACCCCTCGCGCAGGTAGAAGCGCAGGGCCCGCGCGTTCCTCGCGTAGACCTGGAGCGACAGCCGCGGCTTGGCCGCCTTGAGCGCGTCCAGCAACGCCTTGCCCACGCCCTGCCCCCGCGCGGCGGCGTCCACGAAGAGCCCCGCGACCGCCGTCTCCCCCTCCATCCCCACGAACCCCAGGACCACCCCCGTCCGCGCGTCGGCCGCGACGGTGACCGCCGCCTGCGCCAACGCCTCCCGCACCGCCCCGAACGCGCCGCGCCAATACGCCTCCGCGACGAACCCGTGCGCCTGCAGGTTGCCCTCCAGCCAAATCCGCGACACGGCCTCCAAATCCGCCGCCCGCATCGCCCGAATCTCCCAATCCATCCTCTCTGCCTCCTTGTTCCTTGTCGCGTTCGCGCCCTTACTATACCAGAAAGGCGGAGGCCCCCCAAGCGCCGGCGCGGGTGTGTTAGAATAGAGGCGTCATGATTCTGCACGTGGACATGGATGCCTTCTTCGCGGCGGTCGAACAGCACGACCACCCGGAGTGGCGCGGCAAGCCCGTCATCGTCGGCGCGCCGCCCGACAAACGCGGCGTCGTCTCCACCTGCTCCTACGAGGCCCGCAAGTTCGGCGTGCACTCGGCCATGCCCTCGCGCCAGGCCTTCCAGCTCTGCCCGCAGGGCATCTTCGTGCGCGGCCGCATGGCCCGCTACCAAGAGGTCAGCGCGCAGGTCTTCGCCATCTTCGGCCGCTTCACCCCCCTCGTTGAGGGCCTCTCCATCGACGAGGCCTTCCTCGACGTCACGGGCGTGCGCCGCCTCTTCGGCGAGCCCGAGGCCATCGCCCGCCAAATCAAGGCCCAGATCCTCGACGAGACGGGCCTCACCTGCTCCATCGGCGTCGCCCCGAACAAGCTCCTTGCCAAGCTCGCCAGCGAGGAGCGCAAGCCCGACGGCCTCTTCGTCGTCCCCGCCGACCCGCAGGCCCAACTGGCCTGGCTCGCCGCCAAGCCCCTCCGCGCCCTCTGGGGCATCGGCCCCAAGGTGGCCGAGTGCCTCCAAAGCCACGGCATCGCCACCGTACGCGACCTCCAGTCCGCCAATCCCGGGCGCCTGCGCGCGGTCGTCGGCCCCACCCTCGCCGAGCACCTGATGAACGTCGCCTTCGGCCGCGACTCCCGCCCCGTCTCCACCGCGCGCGAGGAAAAGTCCCTCTCCCGCGAGCACACCTACCCCGAGGACACCCTCGACCGCGACCGCCTCCGCGCCGACCTGCGCGCCATCGCCGAGGACGTCGGCCGACGCCTCCGCAAACACGGCCTCTGGGCCAAGACCGCCCGCCTGAAGATCCGCTACGCCGGCTTCCGCACCGTCACGCGCCAGGCCCCCTTCCCCACCCCCGTCTGCGACGACTTCGCCCTCCGCGACGCCGCCTGGGACCTCCTCGCCCGCCACCTCGAGCCCGAGACCCCCGTCCGCCTCATCGGCTTCGGCGTCGACAACCTCACCGACGCCCCCCTCCCGCAGGACGACCTCTTCGCCGCCGTCTCCGCGCCTCCCCGCGACCGCCTGGAACGCCTCTCCCGCACCCTCGACGCCCTCCGCGCCAAAGGCGCCCACCTCTGAGCCCCATCCCAAATAAGTCCTTATGCATTTCCGAAACCCTTAAGGGTTTGCCTCGAAACCCTTAGGGTTTTGGGTCGAACCCCTTAGGGTTTCGCCGGGGCGGGTGCGGGGCGGCGGGGAGGGGATGGGTGTGGTATACTGGGGGGCATGAAAGGTTTGCTGTTGATCGCATTGGCCGCGCCGTTGCTGGGCGGGTGCATCTGGAACCGGGCGAAGGTGAACGACGCCGGGGTGGCGGCGCGGGCGGAGGCCATCGTGCCGGGGGTGACCCGCGCGGAGGAGCTGCCCGGGCTGATGGGGACGGTGCCGAGCTCGGTCATCCCGCTGAAGGATGGCCGGGTGGTCTATGCCTTTTCCTACGGCGACGCGAAGACGGAGGGCTTCACGCTGATCCTCTTCACGCTGAGCAAGACGAACTCGGCCTTCTCCGCGGTCTACGTCTTCACGGACGCGGCCGGGGTGGTGCGGCGGGTGGAGGCCTCGCCGGCGCCGGTGACGGACTGGGAGACATGGCCTTTCGGGGAGTGAGCGCGGTGCGGGCCTGGGCGGTGTTGCTGGCGGCGGCCCTCTGCGGGGGGTGCTCCTTCTCGCGGGTGCGGACGAACCCGGAGGTGGCGGGGCTGGAGACGGCCTGGATCGTGCCGGGGGAGACGACCTACCGTGAGGTGGTGGGGCGGCTGGGGATGCCGCCGCCGGTGGGCAGCGCGGACAGCGCGCCGGCCTATGTCTCGGACGACACGTTGCACTGGGTGTCGACGGATTCAAGAATCTTTGAGCTGAAGGTCGGCTACGTGGTCTCGCCCATCTTCCGCCGGTCGCGGACGGTGGCGGCGGACGACGTGCTGATCCGCTTCGACGAGGCCGGGCGCGTGCGCCTGGTGTCGCGGACGCGGCGGCGGGGCGGCGAGACGACGGTCCTGGACTTCCGGGAGGCTCGGCCATGAGGCGGGCGTTGGCCTTGGCGGCGGTCGCCCTCTGCGCGGGGTGCATCTCCGAGCGGATGGGCTACGCCACGCGCGACGCCGAGCCGCCGGCGCCGGGCGCGACCCTGCAAGAGGCGGTGGCGGCGCTGGGCAACCCGACCGCGGTGCGCGACCTGCCCACCGGCGGCACGGAGGCCGTCTGGGTGGGCACGGCCACGCGGGGCGGGGCCTTCGAGGTGAGTTTCTGGGGCGTCCGCTTCGTGCGCCTGGGGGCGACACGGACGACGACGCAGGGGCGGCGGCTGGTCTTCGACGCGGCGGGCAGACTGACCGCGTCGTGGCCGGTGGGCGAGGGCGACCCGCCGTGGGGCGTGGTGCCCTTTGGGAGGTGAGGGATGACGGCGGAACGGATGAAGCCCTGGCTCTTGGCGGCCGCGATGACGGCGCTCTACGCGCTGGCCGTCGTGCTCTGTTTCTGGAAGACACTGGGGCCGGACGTCGTCTTCGTGGCGCCGGACGCGCCCGTCACGGCGGCCTCGCTCGCCGAGGCGTGGGGGAGCTTCCTGCGCGTGCCGACGCTGCAGGGCCTGGTGTCGCTGCTGCCGCACCGCTTCGCCTACGAGGGGACCTTCTGGGTGGATGGCTACGTGATGTGCCTGGCGGCGGTCTTCCTGTTGCGGGGACGGGGGTCGACGTGGGGGGCCGCGTGGGTGGGCGGCCTGTGCGCGGCCTTCGTGGGCTACTTCTTCACGCTCTTCTGCGCGGGCCATCGCGGCGTGGTCGACGCGCTGGCCGTGACGTGCCTCTGCTTCGGCGCGCTCCTGCGCGGGGTGCGGACGGGGCGGTTGCGGTGGTGGGCGGCGCTGGGCGCCTTCGCCGCGTTGGGCCTCGGGGCGCAGGCGGACGTCTGGCTCCTTGCGGTCTGCGCGCTCGTGGCCTACGGCGTGTGGCTGCTGGCCGTGGAGCGGCCCGCGTGGAAGCCGCTCGCCTTGGGGGTGGCCGTCGCGGCGGTCGTCTTCGGCGCCCTCGCCTGGCC
>DVOR01000195.1 GCA_018713405.1 Candidatus Spyradenecus faecavium
GGTACTTGCCGCCGACGGCAGCGGTGACGGCGTAGGAACCGGCCAGGCGGGCCTCGTTGGCGTCGGTCTCGGAGACGCAGCCGACGAAACAACGCTGGATGAAGCCGAAGGTGTCGGCGCGGACGCGGGAGACCTTGAGGCGTTGGCGGATGACGGCGGCGAGCTGCTCGCCGAGGGCGCCGGAGGTGAGCTGGCGGTTGCCGTGGGCGTCGACCTCGGTGGAGAAGGCCTCGGCGATAGGGCGGCCGTCGGGGCCGCAGATGCCCTCGGAGACGGCGACGACGCAGCGGCCGTAGCGCGTCATGCACTCGGAGACGTCGGCGACGAAACGGTCGACGGTGAAGGGGCGCTCGGGGAAGTAGAGCAGGTGGGGGCCGTCGTCGGGGTCTTGGCGGGCGAGGGCGGCGGCGGCGGTGAGGAAGCCGGCGTTGCGGCCCATGATGACGTCGATCTTCACGCCGCCGAGGGCGCGGTTGTCGAGGTCGTCGCCGCGGACGGCGCAGGCGACGAAGCGGGCGGCGGAGCCGTAACCGGGGGTGTGGTCGTTGCAGAGGAGGTCGTTGTCGATGGTCTTGGGGATGTGGAAGCAGCGCAGGTCGTAGCCCTGGCGGCCGGCCTCCTCGGCGATGATGTTGGCGGTCTCGGCGGAGTCGTTGCCGCCGATATAGAAGAAGTAGCGGACGTTGCGGCGGGCGAGGACGTCGAAGATGGCCCGGCAGTCGTCGGGCGTGGGTTTGCGGCGGACGGAGCCGAGGGCGGAGCTGGGGGTCTGGGCGACGCGGAGGAGCACCTCCTCGGGCTCGGCGCGGAGATCGATGAAGGCCTCGTCGAGGATGCCCTGGATGCCGTGAAGCGCGCCGTAAATCTCGACGATCTTGCTGGAGGCCTTGGCGGCGAGCACCGCGCCGACGAGGCTCTGGTTGATGACCATCGAGGGGCCGCCGCTTTGGGCGATGAGCATGTTGCCTGTCATGGGAAGACCTCCAAAGAAAAGGCCCGCCGGGACACGGCGGGCACGGTTGGGCAGATTCAGCGGATGGCCTTGGCGATGCGGGCCATGGCCTCCTCGACCTTGGCGCGGTCGTTGAAGGCGGAGATGCGGATGTAGCCTTCGCCGCACTTGCCGAAGCCAGCGCCGGGTGTGGTGACGACCTGGGCTTCGTGGAGCAGGCGGTCGAAGAAGGCCCAGGAGTCGCCCTTGACGTTGACCCAGACGTAGGGGGAGTTGTCCCCGCCCACGCAGTCGAGGCCGAGCGCGCGGATGCCGGCGCGGATGAGCTTGGCGTTGCCGAGGTAGTAGTCGATCTGCTGGGTGGTCTGGCAGAGGCCGTCCTGGGAGTAGACCGCCTCGGCGGCGCGCTGGACGGGATAGGAGACGCCGTTGAACTTGGTGGTGTGGCGGCGGTTCCACAGGTGGTGGAGCTGCACGGGCGTGCCGTCCTTGGCGTAGGCGACGAGGCCCTGCGGGACGACGGTGAAGGCGCAGCGCACGCCGGTGAAGCCGGCCCGCTTGGAGAAGGAGCGGAACTCGATGGCGCAGTCGCGGGCGCCGGGGATTTCGTAGATGGAGTGCGGAATGGCGGGGTCGCGGATGAAGGCCTCGTAGGCGGCGTCGAAGAGGATGAGGGCCTTGTTGGCGCGGGCGTAATCGACCCAGGCCTGGAGCTGCTCGCGGGTGGCGACGGCGCCGGTGGGGTTGTTTGGGAAGCAGAGGTAGATGAGGTCCAGCGGCTCGCCGGCTGGCGGCGCGGGGACGAAGCCGTTGGCGGCGGAGCCCTCGAGGTAGACGAGCCCCTGGTAGCGGCCGTCGACGGCGGCGCCGGTGCGCCCGGCCATCACGTTGGTGTCGACGTAGACGGGGTAGACGGGGTCTGGGATGCCGATGCGCAGGCCTTCCTCGGCGAAGAGCTCCTGGATATTGGCGCAGTCGCACTTGGAGCCGTCGCTGACGAAGATCTCGGAAGGCTGGATGTCGCAACCGCGGGCCTGGTAGTCGCTCTTGGCGATGGCCTCGCGCAGGAAGTCGTAGCCCTGCTCAGGGCCGTAGCCGCGGAAGGTCGCCTCATGCCCCAGCTCGTCGACGGCACGGTGCATGGCCTCCAGGCAGGCGGGGGCGAGGGGCAGGGTCACGTCGCCGATGCCCAGGCGGATGACGGAGGCCTGCGGGTTCGCCTCCTGATAGGCGCGGACGCGCTTGGCAATCTCGGAAAAGAGGTAAGAAGCCTGAAGCTTCCCGAAGTTCTCGTTGACAAGAATCATGAATCAACTTCCATGTTTATGGCGGGTTTGTGTGTAAAGCGGGGTCAGAATCCAGCGCCGGTTGAACCAGAACCACTGCTCCGGCTGCTCGCGGATGCGGGCCTCAAAGAGGTCCCACACCCGCTGCGTGATGCGCACGGCATCGGCATCGGCGTCGGCGTCCAAGTCCGGCAGGATGGGGTCGCCCAGGTGCAGGCGGTGATGGTCGGCGTTCAGCCGCTCCATCATGAAGGGGACCACCGGCACGTTCGCCATGCGCGCGAACTTCGACACGCCCTTGCCCAGCTGCACGTCTGGCTTGCCGAAGACGGTGACGGGGATGGCGGGCTTGTTGTGCCGCACGTCCGGCAGGATGGCAAAGAGGCCACCGTCCTTCAGATGGTGCGCCACGCGCACGAAAGAGGAGGGGTGCTTGCGGTCGACGGTCTGAAAGTTCAGCCGCGCACCGCGGTACCACCGCTCAAAGAGCGGGTTGTTCTGCGGGCGGCCGACGGCCATCAGCGAGAAACCGAAGCGCGCGCAGGCCACGCCGGCGAGGTCCCAGTTCCCCATGTGCGGCAGGGCGATGACGGCGCCGCCGTAACGGTCGATGATGCCCTGCAGCTTCTCCTTGGCCGCGTCCGTGCCCTCCAGGTGGGCACGCAGGTAATCCAGGTTCATCCGTCTGGCGTGGAAGAGCTCCACGAAGTTCATCACCATGTTCCAGACGGACGTCCGCGCGATGACACGGACGCGCTCGACGGGCGTGTCCGCGCCGAAGACCTCACGGACGCGTGCGGTCGTCTCGTCGCGCAACGGCCACCAGACCCGGAAGATGAACCGGAGGATGCCGTGCAACGCCCCCCCCACCCAACGGATGGGGAAGGCGGCCACCAACATCTGGATGGCCCTGAACGCGACGTATTCCGTCCAATTGCGGAGGGAGGAGCGAGCCTTCATGAAGCTTATTTGGCGCCGGTCGTCGAGGCGATGAGGTCCAGCACGTCCTTGCGCGTGGCGGTGGCCAGGTCGGCGGCCTCCTGCAACGTTTCGATGCGCGCCCGGACGGCCAGGAGCGTCTTGCGGCACTCCGCCAACTGCTCCGTCAGCTCCACGACCTTCTCGCCGGCGGTCTGCGCCGCGGCCTCGGCCTTTACGAGCATCCGGCGCGTCTGGAGCAGCTGCTGCAGCATCTCGCCGGGGTCGGAATCCAGGTCGTCCAGGCGCATGCTGTCCGGGATCGGCACTTGGATGATTGCGCCGCACACCGAGCACGGCACCTGCAAGCCCGCCGCACGGTAATCCACCGCCAGCTGATGCCCGCACTCCGGGCAGTCAAAGACGATGTCGGTCGGCATAATCTCGGCATCGACCTCATCCTGCTCGTCCGCGGCGGCAGGGGTGGGCACGATGTTCGGGTTCTCGTCGTCGTTGCGTTCCATGAGACCTCCTTGGCTATGCTTACAGTCTACCAAAGTCGGCTCCCGCCGCGCAAGCCTCAATGCACCGACAGCAACTCACGGTACTTCGGGAGCGGCCAGCGCGCGTCGTCCACGCGCGTCTCCAGCGCGTCCACCACCGTGCGCAGACCCGCCATCGCGGCCTGGATGGCGCCGGAGTCCGTCCCGCCGAGCGTCGCCTCGAGCGCGGCGCAGCCGTCGTGCAACGCCTCCAGCCCGTTTCCCAGCGCCTCCGCGGTCTCGCGCATGCAGCGCGCGCCGGCGGTGAGGCCGACGGACTCCATCGCACCCAGCGACTTCGCCAGGTCCGCGACCTCCCGCGCCACCACGGGCACGACCATCCCGCGGGCGATCTCGAGCGCGACCTTGCCCTCCAGGCGCACCTTGCGCTCGAAGTCCGCCACGAAGACGTCGTGGCGCGAATGCATCTCCGTGGGCATCAGCACGCCCTGCGCCTCGAAGAGCGCCAGGTTCTGCTCCGCGATCTGCGGCTCGAGCGCCTCGGGCACCGTCCGCAGGTTCGGCAGGCCGCGCCGCGCGGCCTCGCGCACCCATGCCTCGGAGTAGCCGTCGCCGTTGAAGATGACCCGCTTGTGGTCCTTGAGGACCGCCTTCAGGATCTTCCCGAGCCCCTCGTGGAAGCGGCGCTTCGGCACCTTCCCGATGGCCTCGGCCAAGACCTCCATGCTCTCGGCCACGATGGTGTTCAGCACCATGCACACGCCCGAGCAGTTCTGGCTCGCGCCTGGCGCGCGGAACTCGAACTTGTTGCCCGTGAAGGCGAAGGGCGAGGTCCGGTTGCGGTCCGTCGCGTCGCGCGGCAGGGGCGGCAACGTGTCCACCCCGATGCGCAGCTTCCGCGCCTTGCCGTCGCCGGCCGCCGAGGCCGTCCCCGCCTCGATCCGCTGCAGCACCTTCGCCAGGTCGTCGCCCACGAAGATGGAGATGATCGCAGGCGGCGCCTCCAACGCGCCCAAGCGGCTCTCGTTGCCGAGCGTCGCCGTCGACGCCCGCAGGATGTCCGCGTGCAGGTCGATGGCCCGGATCACGCTCGCCAGCACGGCCAGGAAGATGGCGTTCTCCTGCGGGTTCCCACCCGGCTCCAGCAGGTTCTTCCCGTTGTAGGCCACCGACCAATTGTTGTGCTTGCCCGAGCCGTTGACCCCGGCGTACGGCTTCTCGTGGAGCAGGCAGACGAAGCCGTGGCGCTCGGCCACGTTCCGCAGCGTCTCCATGATCAGCATGTTGTGGTCGACGGCCAGGTTCAGCTCCTCGAACATCGGCGCCATCTCGAACTGCGCCGGCGCGGTCTCGTTGTGGCGCGTCTTCGCCGGGATGCCCAGCCGCCACAGCTCGCGCTCCACGTCCTCCATGAAGGCCAGCACGCGCGGCTTGATGGAACCGAAATAGTGGTCCTCCAACTGCTGCGTGCGCGCCGGCGACGCGCCGAAGAGCGTCCGCCCGCACTGCACCAGGTCCGGCCGCCGCAGCCACAGCTCGCGGTCGACCAGGAAATACTCCTGCTCCGCGCCCAACGTGATCGTCGCGTGGCCGTCCGGTTCGCCGAAGCACGCCATCAGCTTGCGCACCGCCCGGTCCAGGGCCTGCATCGAGCGCAGGAGCGGCGTCTTCTTGTCCAGCACCTCGCCGGTGTACGAGCAGAAGACCGTCGGGATGCAGAGCGTCGCGCCGTTGCTGTGGCGCTTGATGAAGATGGGGCTCGTCACGTCCCAGGCCGTGTAGCCGCGCGCCTCGAAGGTGCGACGCAGGCCGCCCGAAGGGAAGCTCGAGGCGTCGGGCTCGCCCATGATCAGGTTCTTCCCCGAGAAACGCGCCAGCGTCTCGGCCGTCCCCGCCGGCTCGAAGAAGGCGTCGTGCTTCTCCGCCGTGCTCCCCGTGAGCGGCTGGAACCAGTGCGTGAAATGGGTCGCCCCGCGGTCCATGCCCCACTGCTTCAGGGCGTGCGCCACCTCATTCGCGATGGAAGGATCCAGCGGCGTGTGGTCGCGCATCGTGTGCAACAGCGCCTCCGCCGTGTCCTTCGCCAAATACTCCCGCATCGCCCGCTCGTTGAACACATCCGAGCCATACGCGATGTCCGTCCGCTCAATCGCCATGTCACGCTCCATCTGGGTTTCCAATGACCTATCATTATACCACAAAATCCCCCCCCGCCGCCGGAAGTTTGGAAGCTTTGAAGTTTGGATAGCGCTTCGCCGGTCGCCCGCTTGCGGGCGTTCCTGAATCTCGTGGATCTCCTGCACCTCCTGAGCGCCCCGGGGTGTGGGGGCTTGGCCCCCACCGCTGCCGGCCCATGGGCCCTGCCGAGCCGCCTCCGGAATGGGTCGCCTTGGCGGCCCATTCCAAATAAGTCCTTATGCATTTCTGAAACCCTTAAGGGTTTGACCCGAAACCCTTAGGGTTCCACCTCAAAACCCTTAGGGTTTCGCCTCCGACCCTTTAGGGTTTCGGGACGGGGGAGGAGAGGGGGATGGAGGGGGTTGGGGGATTGCATAACACTTTATGGT
>DVOR01000196.1 GCA_018713405.1 Candidatus Spyradenecus faecavium
TAGTCCAAGGAATCGATGGCGAGGCCCTTGAAGAGGTCGCGACGGCCCTGGAAGAGATACTTCAGGGTCGAGAGCATGAGCGACTTGCCGAAGCGCCGCGGCCGGGAGACGAAGTAGAGGGCGTCGCGGTCGCGCCGGATAAACGGATACAGAAGCCCGGTCTTGTCCACGTAGACAGACCCGTTCTCCCGCATGACACGAAAATCGTAGGTGCTCTGTGCGATGTCCTGCATGGTGCCTCCTCGTCAGGGGGTAGTATAGCACAAGCGGGCAACGAAAAAGGGGCCGTGGGGCCCCTTTTTCGCAGGATGTGCGCGGTGCGCTCAGCGGACGCGGCGGCGGAGCGCCACGCCGGCGATCCCCAGCGCCAACAGCGCCAACGCCGTCGGCTCCGGCGCCGCCTTGGACGTGCCGGCAAAGAAGACCGGCGGCGCGTAGGCACTAGCATCCGGCGTCGCGCCATCAACGGTCATACTTTCGCTGTTAATCGTGACATGCCCCGTCGGGCCGGCTGTCGCCACCGCAAACTGATTCGCAGTACCAATATCACCATCCTCGAAGACCACAAGGTAGAGGTAACCCGAGGTCGTCCCCGACGCAACAGGGAAATCGTCGTCGGCGAAACTCGCACAAACGGTAGAACCGGCCGCAAACGCGGAGCCACCACCAGAAACCACGACAGTGTCAGGGGTCGTCATCCCCGAGGTGTCCAGGGTCGTCCCCCAGTTCGTGCCAATGCCATTGTAGGTGGTTTCATTCGCATTGGCGGCGGCGGCGACAACCTGCTCAGCCGTGAGCGTCCCGTTCTGGGAGTAGACCATGTAGTACGAGGAGGTGTCGACATTCCAGTCGGAACCATTCGGGGTCCAGCTCCAGTCAACCGTCAACGCCGAGGCCGCCCCCGCAAAGGCCAGGCAGCACAACATCAGCACGGACTTTCTCATCTCAACGCTCCTTTTGGATTCAATCCTAAGTGACCCTCACAGAAGCCAAAGGCGGAGGGTCTGTCTCACGTTCTTAGTTGGCAGGTTCGGGCGACACGATGGGCTGGGACGCATTGTGCGCGAAGTAGAAGGCCTCACCGGGCTGAATCATGAAATCAGCCTCAACAGCCTTGAAGCCCATCCCACGCCAACCGGCGGTGCCGTAGTACTTGACCACGCGGTAATCCTTTTTACCTTCCTTGATGCGAAGCACCTGATCGCCCACGGTCGGGGACGCGATGAACGCCGTCTTGCGGATGTCGACGGGGACGGAGGTCGCATTGCCGTAGGCCTTCACGCCGTCCTGCGGATCCGTAATCAGCGCACCGGAGGCGGCCACCTGCTCGCCGGCGAAGATGGTCTCGGAAGCGGAGGCAGTTTCAGTGGCGGCGGCGGGGGCGAGGGCGAGGCCCTTCTTGGCGAGAGCGGCCTGGAACGCATCCTGCAACGCATCCTGCTGAGCCTGGTCAGTGAGCGGGCCGCTGACGTTCAACCACAGGCGGGCGGCGTGCGCCACCATGCCGGTGCCGATGTCGGTGGTGGCAGAACCGTCTTGAGTGACCCAACGAGGGGTGCCATCCACAGTCGAGAGTTTGTAGGCACCGTTCGCGACGTAGCCCTTGTCCGCGATGTTATCTTCGACCAGCAACTTCGTGGTATCGGCGACGAAGCCCTCGGTGGTGGGCGGGATGACGTCGTTCAGGGGAAGACCCTCGACCTGACCCTGGCCGGTGATGTCAAAGCCACGGACGGGGACGCAGAGGAACTGATAGCCCGTCTTGGAGACAACGGGCGCCTTGCGGATAACCACGGCGGTGTTGTTGCCCTCGACGGCCGCCCACGCGGTCCCGAAGCCGAGCAAGCAAGCGAATGCCGCAACCAAAAGCCTCTTCATTTTTGTTCTCCTGTCTCGCTTCCGGCAGCGCGGAGCTGATAGAAGCGCGTTGTTTCTCCTTCGACTTGGGGAATCTGCAAAGACTCCACACCGTCAATACGCAACCTAGTGTAGCGCATTCCGCTCGAGGTTGCAAGACCTTTTTGCTGAAGGAAAGCGTCAAAGCGCACCCACGTGCCACCCAGGGTATCGGTGGTCCAAAGGTCGTAAGCCATGAGGCCGGGGGCGGCGGGCGGGGCCAGGGTCAAGGTCAAGCCGGCGGTGCCGCCCGGGAGCGTGGAAGCGGCCAGGCCGGAGACTGCAGGCGTGAGCGCGTCCTCGATGGCGGCGACATCGGCCAGCGTCTCGCCATTCACCGTAAGGGAGGCGGGAAGGGCGGGCGCACGCGTGAGCGCGACGGGCGGCAGAAGCGGCGCATTCTCATAAAGAATCCCAAGGAAGGTGCCCGCATCCTCACCGATGTTGACGAAACAGGGCGAGAGCACCCCGCTGTTAGGAATGGACGAGGAAACGGTGACCAAGGTGGCACCCCACGCAGAGACGCACGCAGGGCCCTGCGTGTCCTCGACATTGGGCACGGAAACCGCGACCGTGCCATCCACCCCATAGGCGCGGGAGTCAAAGACAATCAGATAGAGCGCGATGCGCTGGCCTTTTTCGAGGGCGGTGGATTCCCCCTGCGGCCAGTAGCAAGGAAAGCCGCGGGTCAACACTGTCATCCCCTCAATGGGAGAATACTTACTCCAGCGGGTTGCCCAAAGCGCACCCGCCTCATCGATCGTCATGCTCCGCGACGTGGCGGCCACGTTACCCAGCGCCGGCCACACGATGCGGTCGACGACAGTCTCGTCCGGCAGGATGGTGCCGTCGACCGCGACCTCGAAGGGAATCTCGGAATCGGCGCTAAGGGTGACATTGGGCTGCGTCACGACGTAGACCGCCGCGACCTCCTCGCCCGGAAGCATGGTCGTGCCGTCGGCATACGCGAAGGGCGCGGAGCCGTCCACGACCTCAATCTGACCAGACTGAGCCGTCGTCTCCACCTTGGCGAAGGTCACTTCGGGAATAGTCCCCTGCGCCCAGGCGGGGGAGGCGAGGGTGAGGGCGGCAAGGGCTGTAAGAAACTTGAGGGTCTTTGTCATGACGGGGAAGAAGATAGCATATGCAGGGGGGTATTTGCAAGTGTGGGATTTATTAGGAATGTGTGGGGGAGGGGCGGCCTGCGGCCGCCCCGGAGAACGGAGGCCGCTTCGCGGCCGGAGGCTTGGAAGTTTGGAGGCTTGGAGGCTTGGCTGGCGGCGGTGGGGGCCAAGCCCCCACGCCCCGGGGCGCTCAGGAGGTGCAGGAGGTGCAGGAGATTCAGGAACGCCCGGCAAGCGGGCGACGGACGAGGCCCTGTCCAAGCCGCCAACAATGGTGTCCGGGGAAAGTCTTTCCGCGAAGACGCAAAGGGCCGCAAGGGACTGGGCACTTCGCCGTTCGGCCCTGCGTGCCTCTCTACCGTGCCCATCCCTTGCGGCGCTTTCGTTTTCCCCTCTTGCGTCCTGCGTGCGGCAGCACGCCCCCAATTGCAACCAATCTGTGAACTACCGAAGGTCTTTCGAGCGAAGCGAAGAAACATCTGCGGTTTCCCCTGCGGCGCGCAGGAGATGCAGGAGGTTCACGAGATACAGGAGCGCCCCTGACGGGGCGACCAGCGAAACCCTGTCCAAACTTCCAAGCCTCCAAACCTCCAATCTCCCCTCCCGCGTCCTGCCGGCGGCAGCCGGCCCCTAATCTGCCCCAATCTGCGGAATCGGCGGTTCCCCATTCTGGCAGTCCTGCGTGCGCTAGCACGCCCTCAATCTGCAACAAATCTGCTAAATCTGCGGTTCCCATTCTGGCAGTCCTTTGTGT
>DVOR01000197.1 GCA_018713405.1 Candidatus Spyradenecus faecavium
CGGGCGGTGTCACCGGCCGAGGGGGCCGCCGTCTCCGCGGGCAGGGACTCGGCGGGTGGGAAGGCGATTTCGGGCAGGTCGCCCTCGCGAAGGGTGACCTCCGGGGGCGGCGGCACGAGGAGTTCGCGCACGGGAAGCGGCTGCGGCGCGGGGGGCGGCGTCGGTAGGGCCAGGGGGGAATCCTCGGCGAAGAGGAAGGGCGCGGGGGCGGGCGCGAGGGGCGAGGCCGCAGACTCCCGCGCGGCGGCGCTGGTAGGGACGAGGCTCTCGGTCTCGGCGATGGAGACCTCGACCGTGTTGACCAGGAGGACGGGGGCATCGGGCGCGGCGGCGCGCGGGCCGATCATCAGGCGGGCGATGGCGGCGGCGACGAGGAGGTGCAACAGCAAAGCCGCCCCCCAGAGGGCGGCCTCGCGGAGCGCCACGGCGCCAAGGCGTGCCACGGCGGCCATGTCAGTCGCCCTTCTCCACCTGATAGGTGACCTTGGAGACGCCGCGCGCGCGGAGGTCGGCCATCAGCTCCAGGGCGGGGCCGGCGTGGGCACGGCGGTCGGCGCGGATGACGACAGGCAGGCCGGTCTCCTTGGCGCGGAGGGCGGCGGAGTCGACGGCGGCGCGGCGCGGCAGGGCGGTGCGGCCGTCGAGGAAGACCTCGTCGGCGTCGTTGAGCACGAGCTGGATAGAGTCGCCGCGCGAGACCGACCCCTCGGCGCGGGGAAGCTCGACGCGCACGCCGCGCTGGACGGTCATGCTCATGAAGGCGTAGACGAAGAAGACGATGAGCAGGAAGACGACGTCCATGATGGGCGTCATCTCCAGGCGGGCGTGGGGCTCCTCGTCGTCCTGCAGCTTCATGGGGCCTTCTCCGCGGCGCGCTCGGCCTCGGTCATGGCGCCCTCGAGGTCGCGGACAAGCGCCTTGTGGCAGACGCGGCCGAGGTTGAGCGGGATGAGGGCGCAGATGGAAACGATGAGGCCGGCTGCGGTGGTGTAGAGCGCCTCGGCGATGCCGCCGGCGACGGCGGTGGGGTTGTCCGTCCCCATCTCGCCGAGGGCGGTGAAGGAGCCGATGATGCCGGTGACGGTGCCCAGGATGCCGAGCATCGGCGCCAGGGTCACGATGGTGTCGAGCACGCCCAGCCCGCGGGCCAGGCGGCGGACGAGCCCGCGGGCCTCGGCCTCGAGCGCCTCGCCGAAGGGCTGGTCCGCGCGACCGAGCGCGGCGGCCAGGACGGCGGCGTAGGGCGAGGTCGCCTGGGCGGCGCGCGCGGCGGCGGCCTCGCGGCCCTCGTCGCGGAGCGTGCGGAGGACGTTCTCCCACCCTTCCGCCCCGGCGCGCACGGCGAGGCGGTGGAAGACCCACTGGAGCGCCTTGCGGAGGGTCACGACGACGACGAGGAACGAGCAGAGCGCGATGGGCCACATCACGGGCCCGCCGTCGCGCATCGCCACCGCGATCAGGTCAATGGCCGCGCCCATCACGAACCCTTTCGCACGGCGCCGGGGATCCGGACGCGATAGGTCTCGCCGGCGACCGGCTTGGCGTTCGGGAAGCGGATCATGTTGTCGAGCGTCAGATCCGGCTTGCCGAGGGCCTCGGGGGCCTGGAGCACCGCGGGCGCGTAGGCCCAGGAGCCGGGCAGACGCACCCAGACCGTGCCATCGCGGACGCCGTCTTCGGCATGCAACGTGAGGACGAGGGCGCCGGCGCCGTCGACGTGGGGCGGGTCCACCTCCCAGCGGCCATCGGCGATGCGGGCGTCCAGCGCGGGGTCGCCGTAGAAGCAGACCACGTCGCGGTCATGCAGGTGGCCGACGCGCTCCTGCAGGGCCTTGGCGACCGCTTCCTGCGTCTTGCCCGACTTGGCCAGGCCGACGGCCCAGCGCTGCATGCCCGGGGTCACGGGGAAGTTGCCGGAGGCCTTGATCTCCGTGAAGCGGAAGTCCATCATGTCCGGGATGCCGTAGGAGCGGATCTTCTCGACGATGCCCGTGTTGGTGAAGTGGAAGGCCTCGTTGGCCGTGGTGAGGCCGGCGGTGTCCACGAAGAGCCCCTGCGTGCCCCACCCCTGCGCGCCGAACCACGTGGTGATGGTGTAGCCCATGAACTGCCGCGCCCCGCCGTCCTTGAGCCACGAGAGCACCATGCAGTCGGGCTTGTCGACGTCGCCGATCAGGCAGTTGCCGGTGCCGAAATAGACCTTGGGCTCCGCGCTGCCGGCGGCGTGACGCTGCTTCTTGGTGTCCACGGAGATGAGGCGCCCATCCTTGTGCACCATCGCCATGTTGGGCCCGCTGTACCCCATCTGCCAGTCGCGCTGGGTGGCGTGGCCGGAGGTGGTCATGAACTGGATGTTGTCCTTCTGCAGACGCTCCAGCACGCCCTGGGTGTTGTCCGTGTCGCAAGGGATGTCCTGCACGGTGTCGGTGACGCCGCGCTCCCAGAAGTTCATGGTGCCGCGGTGGTCCTCGGTGTAACGCCAAGCCTTGTCAAAGGCGGTGAGGTCGCATCCCGCGCAGTCAAGCGCCCGCTCGATGGCGATGGGGCCGGCGGCGGAGAGCGCCCGCGCGGCCTCGGCGTCGTAACCGGTGATGACGCCCCAGAAGGTGTCCACATAGGGGTCATCGTCCAGCGCGCGGCAGAGGTTGCTGAGCGCGATGGTCATGGAGACGCCGGCCTGCGTGGGCTTGACGACGAACGCGGTGAAGCTGGGCTGGCTCTTGGCCAGCTCGGCCTTGACCTCGTTGGGGTTGGCCTCCCACACCAGCACCTGCGCGCCCGGATGCTTGGCGGCCAGGACGTCGACGGCCGCGGCCTTCCATTCCGGGTCGTCCATCACCGCCTTGGAGGCGACGATGGCATAGGTGTCCGCCGGGAGCTCGACGGGGCAGAACGTGGCGCACCCGGCAAGGGCACAGGCCGGCACAATCAAGAGGGGCGTCAGGCGCATGGGAGGCTCCTTTTGGGATTAGCCGATGGAGAGCAGGTTGTCCACCACGGCCATGAAGGCCTTGGCCGCGGGGGCGTCCGGGCAGGCGGCCACGAAGGGCTTGCCCGCGTCGCCGCTCTCGCCGATCTCCGTGGCGATGGGCAGCTTGCCGAGGAAGGCCAGGCCGTACTGCTTGGCGAGGGCCTCGCCGCCGCCGGTCTTGAAGATGGGCGTGAACTCGCCGCAGTGCGGGCAGGTGAAGCCGCTCATGTTCTCGATCACGCCGGCGATGTGCATGCCCAGCTGGTTGCAGAAGGTGATGGACTTGCTCACGTCAAGCGTCGCCACCTGCTGCGGGGTCGTCACGAGGATGGCCTCGGCGTTGGGGATGAGCTGGCAGATGGAGAGCGGTTCGTCGCCCGTGCCGGGAGGGCAGTCGACGATGAGGTAATCCAGGTCGCTCCAGCGCACCTCGCCGATGAACTGCTTGATGACGCCGGCCTTCAGCGGGCCGCGCCACACGATCGGCTCGTCCGGCTTCTCCAGGATCAGGCCGGTGGACATGACCTTGAGCCCCTCGGCCGTCTCCAGCGGGATGAGCTTCTCTCCGTCGCCCATCGCGCGCTGCCCCTGCAACCCCAGGATCTTCGGGATGCTCGGCCCATGGACGTCCACGTCCAGCAGGCCGACGGTTTGCCCGCGCAGACGCAGGCCCAGGGCCAGGTTGGCCGCCACCGTGCTCTTGCCCACGCCGCCCTTGCCCGAGAGCACCACGAAGACGTGCTTGATGTGCTCGAGCGTGGGCTTCACGGGATCCTCTTTCGGCGTGGAGCAAGACCCTTTGCTCGCGCACGCCGCGCAGTTGCCGTCGCAATCAGACATGATGAGACTCCTTTTTCTCTTGGTTCCAAAATCAATCGTTCGGGCGCGCCCCGCCGCGGTACGCCGCCACCGCCGCCTCGAAGGCCGGCGTCTTGGCGTAGCCGCAGCACTTGAACTCCGGGCAGAACCCCCGGTAGACGCACTCAGGCACGCAGCACTCCGCCAGCTCCGGCTGACCGTTCGCGCGCAACGCCTCCACCAGCATCCCCCACGCCTCGCGCGTCTCCGGCGAAGCTTGCCGGCACAGCCGCTTGCGCGAGATGCTCAGGATGGCCTGCGCGTTGGCGATGCACTCGTGCGACACGGGCGTATCCTGCCGCGACGCGTTGCGGTCGACGCCCGTGCGGTCGCTCCGCTGCGTGCTCACGAAATGGTCGATGCCGAACTTGTGGCGCACCAGATGCACGCTCACCCAGCTCTTCAGCCCCACCCACTTCCACCGGAAGACCAACTGGCGGATGGGCGAATGCTCAGCCAACAGCATCCGCTTCTTCCACGCCGACGACGGCTCGCCCGCGCCGGCCTCGCGGTTGATCGTCGTCCGCGCCGCGTCCGCCACGTCGCGCCACGTCGAGCGCGTCCCATAAAACTCCAGTGTCGTTGCCATATCTGGATAGAATAGCATATCCCACCCCACCGCGTCTCGCCCCAACGGTGTCCGAGCAACGCCTGGGGACACAGAGCGGCACGGAGGAGAACAGAGGCTCACAGAGGCCCATACGACGCAAAGAAACCGCAGATTCGTTGCAGATTAAGGGCGTGCTGGCGCACGCGGGACTGCCAGAGAAAACGGAAGAGCCGCAAGGGATGGGCGCGGTAGAGAGGCCCGAAGGGCCGAACGGCGAAGTGCCCAGTCCCTGGCGGCCCTTGGCGTCTTCGCGGAAAAGCGCCGCCCGGCATGGCCACGCGGCACAATGGAACCCAGCGGGTTCGTCGGAGTGTCCGACAAAGAACGCCAATAATTATAGTACACCTTCATCCAGAATGCAAGCACTATTTTTCGACCAATCACAGCCAGGGGAGCCAACCGCCGCTTGAGGCAATCTGGGACGTGCCGACGCACGCCGTCCTATTCGTCCTATCTGTCCTATTGGTCCTATTTGTCCTATTCGTCCTACCGCGCCGCCTGGTGCGTCCCGGTCAGGCATGTCCAGCGGACGTGCCGGGGGTGCAGGGGCAATTGGAAGCTTGGAGGTTTGGAGGCTTGGAAGTTTGGACACTGCTCCCATCCGTCGCCCGCTTGCGGGCGTTCCGTTCTCTGTTCTCTGTTCTCCGTTCTCCGGGGCGGCGCAGCCGCCCCTTCCGCTAATCCGCCACCGTGTCCCACAGGCCGATGCGCTCGCCCGCGTGGCGGTCGATGCCGGTGTAGGAGAGGCTCGCGTCCTCGTAGCGCTTGAAGTTCAGCACCGCCATGTTCATCAGCGCGTCGTTGAAGAGGCGCAGGGAGACGAGCAGACGGAAGTCCTCCAGCGTCAGCCCCGTCACCCGCTCGAAGAGGTCCGTCTCCAGCTGCTCGATCACCTCGCGGAGCGTGTGCTCGCGGTAGTCCGTCAGGTACATGAAGACAGGGATGCGCGTGGCGAACTTGATGAGCTTCTCCTGCACCTGCTTGCGCAGGCTCTTCAGCTTCTTCTCCTCCTCCGTCTCCTGCTTGCGCTCCTTGGGCTTCTTCTCCTTCTGCTCCCGCTTGGCCCGCTTCACCGCATCCGTGCGGTTGATGATGTCCTCGATGGTACCGCGGTTGAGGTTTCGGTCGGCGATGATCTTCTCCAGCGCGTCCAACGCCGCCGGGTTCGCCTGCACGCGCTTGAGCGTCTCGTTGTCCACGTTCACGAGCAAGGCGCTCTGCCACCGCCGTGCCAAGAGCGTCGCCGCGTCGCCGGTGAACGCGAGCTCCAACACCTGCGTCGCATCGATGGGGCTCAGCTTCCCGCCGTCGGAATAGAGGATGGGCAGGAAGTGGATGAACTCCCCCACGCGCTCCTCGTCCGTCCGCGGCGCGTCCTCATTGATGCTCAGCTTGCCGCTGTACTCCGCCACCTGCCGCAACGCCCGGTTCGGCGCGAAGTCCAGCACGTAGCACTGCCGCTTGATGACGACCTCCCGCCCCTGCGCGTCGCGCGTCGTCCACGGGCTCTGCACGCGGAACGCCGCCTGGAAATAGGTCTCCGGGCTCTTCAGGTTCCGCAACATCAGGATCCCGCCCCACGGCCGTACCGTCACCCCCGTCGTCAGTTTGCCGCACGTCAGCGTGATGGTCTTCGAGGCCATCGGGTCGGCCATCTTCTCCTCCACCGCGTCCAACGCCTCCGCGCCCATCCCCACGTGCTTCCCCGCGCACACGATCACCCCGAAGTCCCGCCACCACGCGTTCCGCCGCGTGCGCAACAGCGCGTCCATCGCCTCGCACGCCGCCACGCTCGGCAGGAACCACACCGTGTGTTGCAACGCGTCGGCCAACGCACCCTTGGCGAAGGGCAACGCCACGGGCTCGCGGGTCTTCAGCCCCTCCACCTCGGTCGGCAGATAACGCCCGCGCAGGTAGTCCAACCACTGCTGCACATTCTCCTCCCACACGAAGCGCGGCTTCCCGTCCGCTCCCTTCGTCGTCGAGAAGAAGACGTTGAGGTCGAACTCATTGAACTCCCCCTCCTCCGCCACCTTGCGGATGGCCTCCGGCAGCCGGTAGGTCAACATCACCATCTGCGGCAACGCCGCGTACGGGTTCGCCCCCGGCCCCTGCCACCCCTCCTTCGCCCGCTGCTCATCCGCGTAGGTCCAGCCATAGACCTGCTCCTCGATGAACTCCCCGCTCGCCAACGACCGGAACGGCGTCCCCGAGAGGTAGAGATACCGCTCCGCCTGGATGGGCAGGTCATCCTCGGAGAGACGTTCCGCGCCCGTTGGCTTCGCGCCCTCGGCCGCCTCGGCGGCCTCCACCTCGCCCTCCTCGTCTTCCTTCCCGAAGAGGTCCTTCGCCTTTTCGCGCCACGCGCCGTAGTGGTACTCATCGAAAATGACGAGGTCCCACCGCTCCTCGCGCACCCACCTGTGATGCTCCTTGATCCCCCCGAACTCGTTCAACCCCAGAAAGTCCTGGAACGACCCGAAGCAGACGATGGGCCGTTTCCCGTCCGTCCGCATGTACTGTTCCTCGAGGTCCGGCTCCCCCGGGTCGTCCGGCCTCCGGATGAACTGCCACCCCGCGAAGTCCACGTGCGTCAGGCAATCCTCCTCCCACGCGCTCACCACCGCCGGCTTGAAGGTCAGGATCAGGATCCGCTTGAACCCCATCTCCTTCGCCAGCTCATACGCCGCGAAGGTCTTCCCGAACCGCATCTTCGCGTTCCAGAGGAACCTCGGCTTCGTCCCCGGCTCCTCCTCCGCCTTCCTGCGGAAATAGTCCGCCGTCTGGCGTACAGCCGTTTCCTGCTCCGGGCGCATCCCAAAGTCCCGCGTCCGTGCCACCGCATAATCCGTCCGGTTCCGCACCGCCGCGATGGCCGCCCGAACCACATCCACCCCGCACCGGAACCACTCCCCGTCCGGACGCTTCACCCCGTGCCG
>DVOR01000198.1 GCA_018713405.1 Candidatus Spyradenecus faecavium
GCGTGAAGGTCGTCTTCCCCGCGCCCAGGTCCCCGACCAGCAACAGCACGCCGCCCGGGCGCAGACGCGGCGCGACGGCCTCCGCCAGCGCGGCGGTGTCCGCCAACGTCCGCAACTCCCGGGCCTGCGCGTCCATCACATCACGCGCTCGACGGTGATTTCGGGGTCCAGCTCCTCGCGGAGGATGCGCTGGATGCCGTCCTTGATGGTCATCGTGGCGTGGGGGCAGCAGCCGCAGGCGCCGCGCAGGCGCAGGTGCACGGTCTTGCCGTCGATGTCGATGAGCTCCATGTCCCCGCCGTCGGCCTGCAACATCCCGCGCAACGCTTCCAGCTTCTCGCGGATCTTCGTGTTCAACTCGTTCATGGTTCGGATTCCTTTCGCCGCGTATTGTAGCAAACCCACGCCCGTGCGCAAGGCTCAAACGCATTCCTAACCCGTGGCGCCCGGGGAAAGTTTGGGGACACAGCGTATCACGGAGGAGAACAGAGGTTCACAGAGCCCCACAATGGCGTAAGGGAACCGCAGATTGCGCAGATTGTGGGCAGATTAAGGGCGTGCTATCGCACGCAGGACTGCCAGATGGTTGAGTCATGGTTGCCGCTTGCGCGTCCCGGTCTGGCACGTCCGTTGGACGTGCCGGGGGTGCAGGGCGAACTTCGCCCTGCCGGGGCGTGGGGCAGCGCCCCACACCCTCTGGTCCTCCTCCCCTTCTTTTCTCTCCCCTTCGTGTCCCTTTGTGGTCCTTCGTGGGCTTCGTGTTTTCCCCGGACAGTATTGATTCCCAACCCGCCTGCCGTCGGGCGGGGGCGGGTTTGGTACAATGGTGGGCATGGCAACCGTCACGCTTCCTGAATTGCTGGCGCCCGCGGGCTCGTTCGAGTCCGCGTTGGCGGCGTTCGCCTATGGCGCGGACGCGGTCTACCTGGGGCTGAGCCGTTTCTCCGCGCGGGCCGACGCGGCGAACTTCGCCGAGCCGGAGCTGCGCCAGATCGTGGCCTACGCCCACAACAAGGGCCGCAAGGTCTACGTGACGCTCAACACCCTGCTGGAGACGCGTGAGTTGCCGGAGCTGGCCGATTCCCTGGCGTTGCTGGAGGAGCTGGCCGTGGACGGCGCGATCGTGCAGGACCTGGGGCTGGCCGCGTGGGTGCGGCGGGCCTTCCCGCGACTGCCGCTCCACGCCTCCACGCAGCTGGCCTGCACGTCGCTGGCCGGGGCGCGCGCGCTGAAGGAGCTCGGCTTCGTCCGCGTCGTGACGGCGCGCGAGCTGGGTCTGGCCGAGGCCGCGGAGATCGGCCGCCGCGCGGGGCTCGAGATCGAGGTCTTCATCCACGGCGCGCTCTGCTACAGCCTCAGCGGGCTCTGCCTCTACTCCTCGCTCACCACGGGGCGCAGCGGCAACCGCGGGCGGTGCGCCTATTGTTGCCGGCAACCCTTCACGCCCGAGGGCGGCGAGGCCTGCCACCCCTTCTCCATGCGCGACCTGGCGCTGCTGGACGAGGCGCCGCGCCTGCGCGGCCTCGGCCTGGCCTCCCTCAAAATCGAGGGCCGCATGAAGAACCCCCTCTACGTGGCCGCCGTGACCGACCTCTACCGCCACGCCCTCGACGGCGACCTGCCCGCGGACGCCCTCCGCGCCAAGGCCGACGACCTGCGCACCATCTTCTCCCGTCCCTGGACCCACCTCTACGCCGACGGCCCCGCCGCCCCCGAGCGCATCATCGACGCCCGGAGCGTGGGCCACCGCGGCCAGCCCATCGGCACCGTCCTGCGCGTGGTGCGCGACGTGGACGGGCTCCGCTGGATGGCCTTCGACACCGCCCGCGCCATCGAGCGCCACGACGGCCTGCAGGTGGACCTCCCCGGCCGGCCGGCCGGCTTCGCGGTGGACCGCCTGCGCGACGCCCGCACCAAACGCCCCGTCATTGCCCTGCCCGCCGGCACGCGCGTGGAGGTGGCCCTGCCGCGCGAGGTGGGCGAGCTCCCCCGCGGCGCCACGGTCTGCCACGCCGCCTCGCAGGCCGTGCGGCGCTCCTTCCCCGTGCCGCGCCCCCGCGCCGCGGAGCTCCGTCTGCTCCGCCCCGCCGACCTGACGCTGACCCTCGCGCCCGACGCGCTGACCCTCGCCGGCGGCGGCCACGCCGTCCGGGTGCCCGCGACGCTCGGCCCCGCCAAGAACCCCGCCGGCACGCGTGCCGCCGCGGAGCGTCACCTCGCCCGGCTGGGCGAGGACGGCTTCTTCCTGCGGTCGCTGGCGGTGGAGGACCCGCAGGGCCTCTTCGCCCCGCCCTCCCTGCTCAACGCCGCCCGCCGCGACTGGGCCGCGCTGGCCGCCCAGCCGACGCCCCGCCCCACCCCGCCGCCGCCCGAGGGCGCCCCCCAAGGGATTGTGCGTGCCTCCGCCGAGGCCGCTTGGTCCGTCAAGGTGGCCGCCTGCCAGCCGACCTCCGTGCTCGGCGGCGAAACGCCCCGCGAGGTCGTCGTGGCCCTGACGGCGGACACGCCGGAGGAGGCCCTCGCCGCCTGGCTGGGGGCCGTCCCACGCGACCGTCTCCGCCTGGCCCTGCCCGTGGC
>DVOR01000028.1 GCA_018713405.1 Candidatus Spyradenecus faecavium
AGAGAGACCCGCGCCCGAGGTATATGTTGTGGGTTGTCCGAAATCGGAAAGAGTAGGAGAGGGCGACGCCGCCGTAGGCGACGAAGTCGTCGTCGCCGACGACGTTGCGGGCGTCGGAGTCGAGCTGGTAGTGGCAGCCGACGTAGGGGGCGATGGTGAAGCCTTCGATGGGGGAGTAGGCGAGCTCGAGGGAGGCGAAGCCGTCGCGGAACATGAAGGAATCGCGCTCGCCGAAGTCGGCCTCGTTGCGGTCACGGTTGGCGATGCCCAGGCCGAGGGTAGGGGTGAGGGTCAGCATGCCCTCCTCCAGGCCGAGGCAGTCGGCGCCGAGGTCGAAGTCGTGGGCCACGGAGAAGGTGGCGTAGATGCCGCCCTTGCCGGTTTCCTCATCCTCGGGGCCTTGGCGGACGAGCTGGTATTCGAGGGTGAAGGCGGGCTGGAGCCAGAGGTCGGGGAGGCCGATCTCGAGGTTGAGCCACTGGGTGTCGGGGTTGGACCAGTCGTTCCAGGGCTTGTTGCAGGAGCGGGGGTGGTACTCGTAGGTGTAGTTGATGGCGGTGTCGAGGGTGGAGCCGAGGAGGTCGGTGGTGTCCCAGTTGCGGGAGAGGGTGATGCCGGGGGTGAGCTCCTGGTATTTCCAGCGGCGGTCGGCGTAGCCGCCGTCCTTGGCGCCGTAGTTGGTGGTGTCGAAGATGGCGTCGACGGAGAGGGTGAGGGTGAACCACTCGTCGTTGGCGATGGAGAGCTCGACGGAGGGGGTGACGATGGCGTGGGGGTTGTCGATCAGGCCGTAGGTGAGCTGCTTGGAGGTGAAGTCCAGCGTGGCCCCGCCGCCGATGGTCCAGCCGTTGTCGCCTTCGGCGTGCACGCCGAAGGCGGCAAAGGCTGAGAGAACAGAGAACAGAGAACAGAGCGTGCAGCGGCGAAGCCGCAAACCTTCAACGGCTACGGAGCGCCCGGCAAGCGGGCGACGGATGGACTTGTGGGAGGGAAGATTCATAGGGGGACTCCTTGTGGATGACTGGGGATTGACGGGGGATTGGTTAGCGCTTGCTAAGTGGGGTTGGCGAAAAAAGGGTCAGGGGGTGGGTTGTCGCCCCGCAGGGGCGTTCTGTTCTCTGTTCTCTGTTCTCTGTTCTCTATCCCTGTCGTCCTCACTGGACGACAGGAATCTTGTGCTTGCGGCCGTAGGCGGCGAAGAAGGCCGCGACGCCGGCGAGGAGGGCGCAGGGGGCGATGACCCAGGGGAGGGAGTGGCCCACGGTGACCTGATAGTAGAGGGTGGCGACGCACCAGCCCAGGAGGGTGAGGTAGCCGAAGAGGATGGAGGAGTAGGCCCAGCCGATCTCGCGCACCACGGTGGCCATGGCGGCCAGGCAGGGGACGTAGAGGAGGACGAAGAGGAGGTAGGCGAAGGCGCGGTGCTTGTCGTTGTCGAACTTCTGGGCGAGGGTGCGGGCGAGGGTGGCCTCCTGCGCGTCCTCGGGGGATTCCTCGAACTCGGCGAAGGAGTCCTCGTAGCCGATGGGGTCGCGGAAGGTGGCGGCCAGGCCGGAGAAGGCGTCGGGGATGGTGGCGCAGGCGTCGGCCAGGCCCTGGGCGAGGGCGTCCTTGGCGCCGCCCCAGGTGAGGGGCTCTTCTTCCTCTTCCTCGGCGGCCTCCTCGGCGTCGCCGATGGAATAGAGGGTGTTGAGGGAGGAGACGACCTGCTCCTTGGCGAAGAGGCCGACGATGAGGGCGACGGAGCCCTGCCAGTTGTCGGCCTCGACGCCCATGGGGGCGAAGACGGGGGCGAGGGCGCGGCCGGAGACCTCGATGACGGAGGCCTTGGGGGCGGGCTCCTCGGCGGTCTTGGCGGCGAAGGGGTTGGGGACGACGATCTTGTCGCAGACGGCGAGGACCAGGACCATGAGGGCCATGACCTTGCCGGCGCGGAAGAGGAAGTGGCGGAGGCGCTCCCAGGCCTGCTTGAGGACGGTGGAGACGCGGGGGATGTGGTAGAGCGGGAGCTCCATCACGAAGGGCGAGGGCTCGCCCACGAAGAGCGTGTGCTTGAGGAGCAGGCCCGTGAGGACGGCCAGGACGATGCCCGAGAGGTAGATGGCGAAGACCATCGTGCCGCTGGCGGCGCCGAAGAAGGCCGCGCCGAAGAGCGCGTAGACCGGGAGGCGCGCGCCGCAGCTCATGAAGGGCGTCATGAAGATGGTGAGCAGGCGGTCGCGGCGGTTGCTCAGGGTGCGCGTGGCCATGATGGCCGGGACGGTGCAGCCGAAGCCCACGAGCATCGGCACGAAGGCGCTGCCCGGCAGCCCCAAGAGCCGCATGAAGCGGTCCATCACCAGCGCGGCGCGGGCCATGTAGCCGGAGTCCTCCAGGATGGAGAGGCCCAGGAAGATGAAGAAGACCGGCGGGATGAAGGTGAGGACCGTCTGGACGCCCACGCCCAGGCCGTCGGCCAGGAGGGTGACGAGCCAGGCGGGCGCGCCGCAGAGGGTGAGCAGGTTGCCCAGGCCCGTCACGAAGAAGGCGTCGCCCAGGCCGTCGAAGAAGTCGATGAAGCAGCCGCCGACCACCTGGGTGAACCAGAAGAGGAGGTACATCATCAGGAGGAAGAGCGGGATGCCCAGCCAGCGGTTGAGGGCGATGCGGTCGAGGGCGCGGCCCAGCTCGGTGCGGGCGTGGCCGATTTGGCGGACGACGCCCTTGGTGAGCTCGGCGATCTTGGCGTAGCGGGCGTCGGCGATGAGGACGTCGGGGGTGGTGCCGAGGGCCTTCTCGACGTCGGCGATGACGGCCTCGGCGCCGGGGAGGATGCCCTCCAGGCGGTGGATGGCGAGGACCTCGGGCTCGTTCTCGCGGGCCACGCGGCGCACGGCGTAGGCCAGGGACTCGGGCAGGTCCATGCGCGGGGTGCGCTGGCGCGTGGCCAACGCCTCGAGCACGGCGCGCTCCAGGGCGACGCGCGCGGCGCGGCGCTTCACGTCGCCCGTCACCACGGGCACGCCCAGGCGGCGCGACAGCTCGGGGAGGTCGACCTCGAAGCCCTGGCGGCGGAGGACGTCGGTCATCGTGAGGACGACGACCATCGGCTTGCCCAGCTCCATCAGCGCGAGGGTGAGGTAGAGGTTGCGCTCCAGGTTCACCGCGTCGACGACGTTGATGATGAGGTCGGCCTCGCCGCCGCGGGCGTAGTCCGAGGCCACGCGCTCATCCTGCGAGACGGCGTGCAGCGAGTACATGCCCGGCAGGTCCACCAGGATGAGCTTCTCGCCGCCGGGGAGGGCGATCTCGCCCAGGAGCTTCTCGACGGTGACGCCCGGCCAGTTGCCGGTCACCTGGTGCATGCCGGTCCAGGCGTTGAAGAAGGTCGACTTGCCGGTGTTGGGGTCGCCGGCCAGCGCGGCGGTGATGGTGCGCATCTCGCTCATTGGGCCGCCTCCTTCAGCTTCAGGATGGTGGCCTCGTCCTTGCGCAGGGAGAGCTCGAAGCCGCGGACGCGCAGGCGCAGGGGGTCGCCCATCGGCGCCACACCGATGAGCTCGATGATGGCCCCGCGGGTCAGCCCCAGGGCCAGCAGTTTCGCGCGGTAACCCGCGGCGGTCTCTTCGTATCCCACGATCTCGGCCTTGTCGCCGACCTTCATGTCCGTGATGCCCATGTTAGGCTCCTTTCACATCTGAACGGCACATAAGATAGCACGGGCTAAGGTGTCCGTCAAGCAGTTTCTTCGCGCTGGCTAAGAAAGGCCCGCAGCCCTGCCGCGCACGCGCCCGCCGGGATGTGGTATAATGGCAGGCATCAATCCCCTTATTGGAGACAGAGCGATGACGTTGAGCAAGCTGGCGCTGACCGTGACCGAGGATGACATCAACCGTGGCCTGGAGGCCGCGCTGGAGAAGGTGTCCGAGGGCCCCCAGGGCGAAGGCCTGAAGAAGATCAAGAACCCCCGCGTGGAGCTGAAGAAGGGCCTCGTCGTCTTCAAGTGCCGCGCCTCCATGGGCATCATGCCCGTCCCGGTCGAGGCCCAGGTGCGCCTGGAGCCCGCGCAAGGCGGCGCCGCCCTCAACGTCACCCTCGAGAAGCTCTCCATGGCCATGATGGCCGGCAACATGATCGCCGGCCAGGTCATGGCCCAGCTCGCCACCGCCGTCGCCGGCAAGCCCGGCCTCTCCGTGAGCGGCACCACCCTCACCGTCGAGGTCAACGCCCTCGCCCAGATGCGCGGCATCAAGCTCGGCGGCGCCCTCCGCACCCTCGAGGTCAACAACCGCGAGCTCGTCCTCGACTTCGAGTGATTGTGCTATCATAACCGCCGTTTTGGCAGACAGGAGTCTCACATGAAGCAATACAAAGTCGGTTTGGTCGGCATCGGCGCCGTCGGCACCGAGATGATCAAGGTCCTGCGTCAGCGCAACTTCCCCGCCTCCGAGATCCGCGTCCTCGCCACGCGCGACCGCGACGAGGAGATCGCCGGCGAGACCTTCCACGTGCGCGCCACCACCCCCGAGGCCTTCGAGGGCCTGGACATCGTCCTCTTCGCCGGCACCGAGGGCGCCAAGGGCGCCAGCAAGATGTGGGGCAAGGTCGCCACCGACGCCGGCGCCATCGTCATCGACAACGGCGACGACTTCCGCATGGACCCCACCGTCCCCCTCGTCATCCCCGAGATCAACGCCGACGACCTCGAGCGCATGGTCCGCGCCGGCGCCCGCTTCATCGCCAACCCCAACTGCTCCACCATCATCACCCTCATGGGCGTGGCCGCGCTCCACCGCGTCAACCCCCTTCGCCACATGACCGCCGTCACCTTCCAGAGCGTCTCCGGCGCCGGCCGCGCCGCCATCGACGAGCTGGAGCTGCAGACCCGCCAGCTCGCCGCCGGCGAGCCCGTCGCCCCCAAGGCCTTCGCCCACCAGATCGCCGCCAACGTCCTCCCCCAGATCGGCGGCGCCAAGCCCGAGATGCCCGGCTTCACCACCGAAGAGGCCAAGCTCACCTTCGAGAGCCGCAAGATCCTCGGCGCCCCCGGCCTCCGCATCGCCTGCACCTGCGTCCGCGTCCCCGTCTTCTACGCCCACAGCATCGCCGTCCACGTCGAGTTCGAGCGCCCCTTCACCGTCGAGGAAGCCCGCGACGTCCTCGCCAAGGCCCCCGGCGTCAAGCTCGTCGACGACCTCCCCAACGCCGTCTACCCCATGCCCAAGGACTTCGGCGGCCAGGACGACGTCGGCGTCGGCCGCGTCCGCATCGACCCCTCCGTCGAGAACGGCCTCGCCCTCTGGTGCTGCGGCGACAACATCCGCAAAGGCGCCGCCCTCAACGCCGTCCAGATCGCCGAGACCCTCATCGCCCGCGGCCTCATCTGAGGAGCACCCCCATGACCGAGCCCAAAACCTCCGACCCCTGCCCCTGCCACTCCGGCAAGGTCTACGGCGACTGCTGCGGCCCCATCCTCGGCGGCGCCCAAAAGGCCCCCACCGCCGAGGCCCTCATGCGCGCCCGCTACACCGCCTACGCCATCGACGACGTCGACTTCCTCTTCGCCTCCTCCGGCGACGCCGTCCGCGCCGAGTTCGACCCCGCCGGCGCCCACAAATGGGCCCGCAACTCCGTCTGGACCGGCATGGAGGTCCTCGACGTCCAGCGCGGCGGCATCGACGACGACGAAGGCACCGTCGAGTTCGTCGCCCACTACACCGTCAAGCGCCAACCCTTCTCCCACCACGAACGCTCCACCTTCAAGCGCGTCGAAGGCGAATGGCGCTTCATCGACGGCGAGCTCATCACCCCCGAGAACCAAAAGGGCGTCACCATCGTCCGCGACGCCCCCAAGGTCGGCCGCAACGACCCCTGCCCCTGCGGCTCCGGCAAGAAATACAAACACTGCTGCGGCCGCTGAGCGGGAAGCTTGGAAGCTTGGAAGCCTGGAGGCTTGGCGCGCCCGAAGGGCGACAAAGAGCCTCCGCCCCAAGAAAGGGACCGCCCCCGGCGGTCCCTTTTCTTTGCCCCCGCGCAGGAAGGGGAAACGGAAGAGCCGCAAGGGATGGGCACGGTAGAGAGGCCCGCAGGGCCGAACGGCGAAGTGCCCAGGCCCTTGCGGCTCTTTGCGTCTTCGCGGAAGCGCGCGCCACTCCCCCGCCCCGACCCAACCGGACAGGCCCTTAAAATAAGTCTTGCCCCCCCCTTGTGTTGTGCTATAGTTGCAACCGTTCCTGGGCATTCCGCCTAGGCCTATTGTTAGGAGTCAGACATGAAGAAACTGATGATGGCGGCGACCCTCGCCGCATTGACCTTCGGCGCCGCCCAGGCCGCAACCCTTGATTGGCAGGAAAACGGTGCGTACAATAACAAGGACATCGTCGCGGGTACGGGATATGACCATCCCTTTGCCTACACCGTTGCCATCAACGTGACGGGCACGGTGGCGGCAGATGGGACTGACCTCGTCAAGTTCGGCTATTGGAACGGCGACGCGTTCCTCAAGGTGAACACGAACAGTGAGCTCCGCTATCAGGCTGGCAATTGGAGCCCCTCTGCCACGCGTCCGGCACTTACCACGGGTACTCACGTCATCGCCATCAACTACACCCCTGGGAATAGTGGCGGCATCGATGTGGCGATTTACGTGGATGGGAAGCAGTATGCCACGTTCAACGAAGGCGGTAACAAGACTGGCCTGAACGTGTGGTTGTATGACAACGATGCTTGGGACATCATCAACTCTGCTGCTTACAATGGCACGCTGACCCAGGATGAGATTGATTCCTTGGTGGCGAATGGTTCCGCCGTGCTGAAGACCGAGGAAGTCCCTGAGCCGACGGCCTTGGCGCTACTCGCCCTCGGCGTGGCCGGTGTGGCCCTCCGCCGCCGCGTGGCCTAAGGCCGCTCTCGACACACCCCTCCAAAAAGCCCCGGCCCCCGCCGGGGCTTTTTCGAGCGCCCCTTGGCGGCACTCAGGAGGTGCAGGAGATTCATGAGATTCAGGAGGCGCCCCTGCGGGGCGACGGACAAGGCCGCCGCCAGGCGATGCCGTCCTGAATCTCGTGAATCTCGTGAATCTCCTGCGCGTCCCGTTCCAATCTGTCACACTGGCAGTCCTGCGTGCGCCAGCACGCCCTCAATCTGCAACCAATCTGCGAAATCGGCGGTTTCCCCACGCTGGCAGTCCTGCCGGCGGCAGCCGGCCCCAAATCGGCTCCAATCGGCGGAATCGGCGGTTTCCCCAATCTGGCAGTCCTGCGGCCCTCCCGCACGCCGTGAAGGGGCGGGTGGACGGCGGGAAC
>DVOR01000199.1 GCA_018713405.1 Candidatus Spyradenecus faecavium
CATGCGAACAGCCGCCCAGCGCCAACGCCGCCGCGGCAAGCCCCATCCAAACACTGTGTCTCATGAATGCTCCTTGACTCTTGGCCGAACCCCGGCCATCTACAGACAGCATAGCACATACCCCCACCCAACGCAACCCCTGCCACGTAGAAGCGTGACCAAGGGCTTGTCCGCGGAAAGGGGCGCCGGCCAAACCCTAAGGGTTTTGGGGCGAAACCCTAAGGGTTTTGGGTCAGACCCTTAAGGGTTTCGGAAAAAGAGGTGGACTTATGCAGAATCGGCCCCTGGGTGGGGCCGATTCAAGGGATGGGAGCGAGGGGCGTCGCGCGAGGTCAGGGGGCGAGGTAGGCGCCGATGGCAAGGATGTGGGGGCGGGCGCGGGTCTCGTCGATGACCAGGCGGACGGCGGTGGCCTCGATGGGCTCCTTGAGGCGGAGGATGCGCTTGTGGCCGATGGTGGTGGCGCCGGCGATGCGCTGCCAGCCGAACTGTCCGGGGAGCTTGGCCTCGAAGTGGAAGCGTTCGACGACCTGGCCCTGGGTGATGTCCTCTTGGGCGACGAGGGTGTCGAAACGGATGGGGGCGTCGAGGATGACCTCGGTGCGGTCGGGGACGGCGGGGCCGAGGAGGTTGACGGCGAAGGTCTTGCGGATGGTGTCGCCGAACTCCTTGAGGCGGGCGACGTCGTTCTTGTGGAGGAGGCCCTCGGTGGTGGGCGGGATGTTGAGGAGGAGGACGGCGTTGCGGCCGACGGAGCGGTCGTAGATGGACATGAGTTTGTCGAGGGACTTCACCTGGTTGTCCTGGCTGGCGTGCCAGAACCAGCCGGGGCGGATGGAGACGTCGCACTCGGCGGGATACCAGACGCAGTGGTGGGAGCCGATGGCCTCGTCGAGGGAGCCGAGGGTGAGGGCGTTGGCGGAGGGGCGCTCCTGGGCGAGCTGGCGGCGGGCCATGGCGGCGATGTCCTTGCCGTCGAAGTGGAAGGGGGCGAAGCCGTCGCGGACGGCCTCGTTGTCGACGGCCTCGGCGGGGATGACGGACCACTCGCTGTCGCGGGCGAGGCCGGATTCGTTGCCGACCCAGCGGACGTCGGGGCCGGAGACGGCGATGACGCAGTCGGGGTTGCGCGCGCGGATGGCGGCGTAGTAGCGGGACCAGTCGTAGACCTGCTTCTTGCCGTTGGGGCCTTCGCCGCAGGCGCCATCGAACCAGATCTCGTCGATGGGGCCGTAGTTGTCGAAGAGCTCGTTGAGCTGGCCGACGAAGAAGTCGTTGTAGGCGTCGGTGCCGTAGGAAGGCTCGTGGCGGTCCCACGGGGAGAGGTAGAAGCCGACCTTGAGGCCCTCGGCGCGGCAGGCGTCGGCGAACTCGCGGCAGACGTCGCCCTTGCCGTCCTTCCACGGGGAGGCGGCGACGGTGTGGCCGGTGAGCTTGGAGGGCCACAGACAGAAGCCGTCGTGGTGCTTGGCGGTGAGGATGGCGAGCTTGAAGCCGGCGTCCTTGAGGGCCTTGGCCCACTGGCGGCAGTCGAGGGCGGTGGGGTTGAAGACCTTGGGGTCTTCCTTGCCGGTGCCCCACTCGCGGTCGGTGAAGGTGTTGACGCCGAAGTGGATGAAGGCCGTCAGCTCCAGGCGCTGCCAGGCCACCTGGCGCGGGTGGGGCTTGACCTGGGCCACCTGGGCGATCTTGGCGATCTCGGCGGCGGAGAAGTCGGCGAAGCGGAGTTGGGCGGGGAGGGGCGCGGCGACAAGGGCCGCGGCGAGGGCAAGCAAAGGAAGCGTCTTTTTCATGGCGCCCTATTTTAGCGACGTCGGCGCGTCCCTGCTTGCCATGCAGCCCCCCCACCCCGCCGTGCATATCAAAGGAAGCAGCGGCGGGCGTCACCCGCGCAGGGCGCGGAATCAGGGCTCGCCGTGCCAGCGCTCCGTCCAGAGGCGGGGGGAGAGGAGGTAGCGGTTCTGCGGGCGGAGAACGTGGCTGCGGATGGTCCGGACGGCGCCGAGGCGGCCGAGAAGCGGGAGCTTGGCGCAGACGGCCGCGGCGAGGGTGATCGCGCGGTTGTAGGCGCGGCCCAGCCACCAGTTCAGGGGCGAGATGCCGCAGGCCTGGCGGATGGTGAGGCCGAACTCGTGGCGGACGAAGCCGTACCACAGGCGCGAGGTGTCGCGGTAGCCGATCTTCGGGTTGAAGCGCAGGTGGCGGAGCGGCTCGCTGATGTAGTGGATGAGCGCGGGGCGGTCGACGGTGCAGGCCTGCAGGGCGTAGACGCCCCAGCGCTTGGGGAAGAGGCGGATGTGGCCGGCGCAGACGACGTTGAGCGCGGTCTCGTCGATGTAGGCGGGGTCCTTGTAGGCGCGCAGGAAGTCGAAGCAGCGTTGCGTCACGTCGTGCTCGCGCATCCACCGCAGATTGAGGCACATGAAGCCGGAGCAGATATGGTTCTGGCGGTCGGCCTCCAAACCGTTGGCCTCGAACCAGTCGAAGATGACCTTGCGGACCGGCGAGGGTTCGTCGGAGTCCCAGCCCCAGAGGCCGACGGAGGGGTCGAAGAAGTCGGTGAGGCCGAGGGGGTCGTCGACGAAGAGGGTGTCGCCGTCGGCGTAGACGCACCAGTCCAGGTCGGGGAGAAGCTCGGGGGGGCAGAGCCGGGCGTAGGTGGCGATGGAGCCTTTCCAGGGAGGGAGGCCCTCGAAGCGCGCGACGTCGACGGCGTGGCGGTGGAAGCGTTCCGAGCCCGTGCGGCGCACCATGTCCGCGCG
>DVOR01000200.1 GCA_018713405.1 Candidatus Spyradenecus faecavium
CGTCCGAAACCGTGTCCGGCAGAGGATAGGCGTTGCGCCACGGCCCCACGAAACGCTCCGCGTAGGCGCCGTCGTAGACAAAGCCTATGTAGTTCTGCCCGTTCACCGCGCGGCAGAGTTGCTCCTGGCCCGCACGGCACATGTCGCACTCACCGCAATAGAGGTTGGCCCAGAAGGTGACGCGTTCGCCCACCTCAAACGGACCGTCGCCCGGGTGCGTCACCACGCCGCAGAACTCATGGCCCATGATGAAGTCTTTGGCCTGAGCCATCGGGCCCCAGCCGTGCCCGGCCTTCCACATATGCACGTCGCTGCCGCAAACGCCACAGGCCTTCACTTCGATTTCCATCATTCCTGGGCCAACGTCCGGCACCGGCACCTGCTTCACCTCGATACGCTCCGGGCCGGCCAACACCGCCGCCCGCATCAATCGCTCAGACATGGTTGCACCCCTTGGTTGGATAAAATCGGCCTCAGGATACACCATGGAGCGGACTCCACCGCAAGTCTTTTTATCGGGCCAGGCGCATATCGAAGGCCGGGAGCGCGAGGCCCGCGCGGACGGGGTGTACCTCGCGGAGCACACGGTAACCCCGCCCCTCGAAGAAGGGACGCGCGACCAGCGAGGCCCGTACCTCGATGTCACCCGACGCCAACGTCTCCAGTGCCGCGCACAACGCCGAGCCGACGCCACGCCCCTGCGCTTCCGGCGCCACATACAGGCAATCCAGATACCCCGCGCCCTCCAGGTTCGCGAACCCCACCACCTCCCCGTGCGCCGAGACGGCCACGCGCGTTTGGCTTCCCGCGAACCGCCGCGCCCACGCCTCCTCATCCACCGTCTCCGGCGCCCACGCCGCCAACTGCTCCGGCGAATACGCCCCCGCGCAACTCCTGTGCACCGCCTCATGGAAGACCCACAACATCCCCCGCAGATCCTCCCGCCGATACGTCCGGATTTTCACTCCTAGGGGTAATCCTGTCCGCTCGGCGACTTTATGGGTGGCCATCTCTTGTCTCCTCTCGCGTCTCTCTTACATTGAAAAAACGACCGCAAGGCGCGAAACGGAGGGCGGTGTGTGCTCAATAGTGGGGAGGCGGGGGTTCTTCGGAGAGGGGGCGGAGGTTGAGGTCGGCTTCGTGCTTGGCTTCGTGGGCCTCGAGGCGGGCCAAAAGGCGCTCGTGGAGGCGGTTGAGGCGGAGGATCTCCTCGTTCAGGGCGTCGAGGAGGCGGTCTTGCTCGGTGACGATGGTCTCCAGCTCGATGATGCGGCGTTCGAGGGCGGCGTTCGTTTCCATGTCGGGTGCCTCAGAGGAAGATGGCGCCGGGGTCGTCGTCGGCGGCGGGGGGCGGCTCGCGGAGCGCGGGCGCGGGTTCGCTGGGCGCGGGGGTGTCCGGTTGGCGGCCGCAGAGGGCGAGGGTCCAGCGGTTGACCTGCACGCAGGCGGCGCGGGTGAGGCGACCGTCGCCGGAGGCGAAACCGGAGAGGATGAGGGTGTGGCCCTCCTCGATGCGGCGCAGGGCGCCGGGGCCGGGGTGGCAGAGGGCGATGGGGTAGGGGAGGAGGCGGATCAGGCGGAGACCGGGGAGGCGGGCCAGACGCTTGGCGGCCTCGGTCTCGCCGCGGGAGATGAAGCCGCCGACGAGGACGGCGCCTTCGCGCACGGCGGCCTCCAGCGCGGCGAGGCGTTCGGCCAGGGCCTGGGGCGTGAGGCTGCGGGAGAGGATGACGGGCTCCAGGCGCGGCGCGTCGAGCAATGCGAGGTCGCCCAGCGCGGCCCAATCGGCGCCGCGGGGCAGGCGGGGGTGCTCGACGGGGCGGGGCGTCACGGCGCGATCCCGAAGGGGGCGAGGACGCGGTCGAGCACGCCCTGGGTGGCGGCGATGGCGACGCCGTAGTTGGTGATGGGGACACCGGCGGCCTGGGCTTGGTCGATGCGCCAGCACATGAAGGCGCGGTTGATCATGCAGCCGCCGCAGTGGACGATGAGGGCGTAGCGCGAGAGGTCTTTGGGGAAGTCCTTGCCGGAGGCGACGTCAAAGGTCAGGCGTTTGCCGGTGCGCTCGCGGATCCAGGCGGGGAGCTTGACGCGGCCGATGTCCTCGTCGGCGGCGTGGTGGGTGCAGGCCTCGGCGATGAGGACGGCGTCGCCGTCGCGGAGGGTCTGGATGGCGCGGGCGCCCTTGGCGAGGGCGGGCAGGTCGCCCTTGAGGCGCGCCATGAGGATGGAATAGGTGGTGCAGGGGACGTCGGGCGGGAGCTCGGCGACCATGCGGCGGACGACCTGGGAGTCGCAGACGGCGAGGTCGGGGCGGAGGCGCTCGGCGGCCTCGCGGATGCGGTGCTCGGTGACGACGACGGAGAGGCAGTCGCGGTCGAGGGCGTTGCGCAGGACGTTGACCTGCGGGAGGATGAGGCGGCCCTTCGGCGCCTGGGAGTCGATGGGGATGATCTGCAGGAGGGTGCCGCCGGGGGGGAGGACGCCGTCGAGGGGCGCGGGGGCGGCCTTGGCGTTGCGCGGGAGAAGGCGGGAGAGCGCGGGCTTGAGGGCGTTGAGGAAGGCGTCGCGGCCCGGGTCGGCGACGAGGATGGCCGCGCCGGTCTCGCGCAGGGCCTCGAGGAAGGCCTCGGAGGGGGGGTGGCGGTCGGCCTGCGTCACCACGATGAGGAGGGGCTTGCGCGTCTCGCGGGCCAGGGCGAGGAGGTCGGGGTCCGGGGGCTGGCCGTCGTCGGCGGCGACGGCGAGGATGAGGTCGGCGCGGGCGATGGCCTGGTCGGTGCGGGCGCGGCGGGCGGGGCC
>DVOR01000201.1 GCA_018713405.1 Candidatus Spyradenecus faecavium
GATGCCTTTGGGGGCGAGCGCGCGGATGCGGTCGAGGGGGGTGGAGAAGGGGAGGACCTGGCTGTAGACCTGGCATTCGCGGATGCGCCGGGCGATGAGCTGGCTGTACTGCGAGCCGAAGTCGAGGACGACGATCTGTTCCTGGGTTTGCATGGGGTGATAGTATATCAAAGGCAGAACTGTTGTGCCGCAGTGGTTAAACAGGGAGAACAGAGAACGGAGCGCGCGGCAAGCGCACGACAAATGGAGCGGTGGGAGGAGGTGGAAGGTTTGCCCCGCGGGGCCGACACGAAGAGCACGAAGAATCACGAAGGTGCACGAAGAATGAAAGGCTGCCAGAGGGAACCGCCGATTCCGCCGATCGGAGCCGATTAGGGGCCGGCTGCCGCCGGCAGGACGCAGGAGGAAACGCTTGAAGAATGGGCGCGGTGGGGGGCGGGCCCCCACCCCGGGGCGTGCAGGAGATTCAGGAGATTCAGGAGATTCAGGAGCGCCCCTGCGGGGCGACAAAGAGGCCTTCTGGCAGGAGCGCCCTACCCTGCCGGCTGACGGCGGGTTGGCCGTCGCCCCGGAGGGGCGGCCAAGCTTCCAAGCCTCCAAGCTTCCAAGCTTCCAACAAGAAGCCCCGGCGGGGCCGGGGCTTCTTGTTGGGGTGACGCGACCGTCAATCAGTCGATTTTGGGGGCGTCGGGGGCGGCCTTGTACTTGGGGCCGTAGTAGGCCTTGAGGTAGATCTCGCGGATTTCCTTGATCAGCGGGTAGCGGGGGTTGGCCGGGGTGCACTGATCGTCGAAGGCGTCCTCGGAGAGGGCGTCGAGGTTGCGGAGGAACTCGTCCTCGGGAACGCCCCAAGCCTGGATGGAGTCGGGGATGTTGACTTCCTTCTTGAGCTTGGCGATGGCGTCGATGAGGGCTTCGACCTTCTCGGCGTCGCTCTTGCCGTGGGCGAGGCCGACGACGTCGGCGACGCGGGCGTAGCGGGAGCGGGCCATGGGGTAGGTGTACTGCGAGAAGATGGCCTGCTTGGCCGGGTTCTCGACGGCGTTGTAGCGGATGACGTCGCAGATGAGGAGGGCGTTCGCGATGCCGTGGGGGATGTTGTACTTGGCGCCGAGCTTGTGGGCCATGGAGTGGCAGAGGCCGAGGAAGGCGTTGGCGAAGGCCATGCCGGCGATGTTGGAGGCGTAGTGCATCTTCTCGCGGGCCTTGCGGTTGTTGCCGCCCTCGTCGTAGCTGAGCTTGAGGTACTTGAAGACGAGGCGGGCGGCCTCGAGGCTGAGGGCGTTGGACCACTCGGTGGAGAGGACCGAGACCATGGCCTCGAGGGCGTGCACCAGGGCGTCGATGCCGGAGGCGGCGGTGAGGCCGCGGGGCATGGTGAGGACCAGCTCGGGGTCGGCGATGGCCATGTCAGGGGTCAGCGCGTAGTCCGCGATGGGGTACTTCTTGTGGGTGCGGCTGTCGGTGACGACGGCGAAGGGGGTGACTTCGGAGCCGGTGCCGGAGGTGGTGGGGATGGCCACCATCATGGCCTTGGCGCCCAGTTTGGGGAAGGTGTAGATGCGCTTCTCGATGTCCATGAAGCGCATGGCCATGTCCTCGAACTTGGCGTCGGGGTTCTCGTAGCGCAGCCACATCATCTTCGCGGCGTCCATGGGCGAGCCGCCGCCGAGGGCGATGATCAGGTCGGGCTTGAAGGCGTTCATGCGCTGGAGGCCGGCCTCGATGGTGTCGGTGTCCGGGTCAGGCTTGACTTCGTGGAAGATCTCGACTTCGATGCCCATCTCGTCGAGGACCTTGGTGACCTTGTCGGTGTAGCCGAGGTCGAAGAGGGGCTTGTCGGTGACGAGGAAGGCGCGCTTGCGGTCGTTGAGCTCCTTGAGGGCGAAGGGCAGGCAGCCGTACTTGAAGTAGACTTTCGGCGGGACCTTGAACCAGAGCATGTTCTCGCGGCGGGCGGCGATGGTCTTGATGTTCATGAGGTGCTTGACTCCGATGTTTTCCGAGACGGCGTTGCCGCCCCAGCTGCCGCAGCCGAGCGTCAGGGAGGGCGCGAGCTTGAAGTTGTAGATGTCGCCGATGGCGCCCTGGGAGGCGGGGATGTTCACCAGCACGCGGCCGGTCTCGACGAGGGAGCCGTAGGTCTTGACGCGGTCCTCGTTGTGGGGGTTGGTGTAGAGCACGGAGGTGTGGCCCAGGCCGCCGGCTTCGATGAGCTTCTTGGCCATCATGGCGCCTTCCTCGAAGTTCTTGCACTTGTAGAGGGCCAGGACGGGGGAGAGCTTCTCGTGGGCGAAGGGCTCTTCGGGGCCCATGGTGATGTCCTTGGTCTCGCCGATGAGGACCTTGGCTTCCTTGGGCACCTTGATGCCGGCCATCTCGGCGATTTTCCACGCGGGCTGGCCGACGATCTTTGCGTTGAGCTTGCCGTCGATGAAGATGGTGGCGGCGACCTTGGCGCGCTCGGCGGCGTTGAGGATGTAGGCGCCGCGGGCGAGGAACTCCTTCTTGACCGCCTCATAGATGCTCTCGACGACGATGACCGACTGCTCGGAAGCGCAGATCATGCCGTTGTCGAAGGTCTTGGACATGAGGATGGAGGAGACGGCCATCTTGAGGTGGGCGGTCTCGTCGATGAGGGCGGGGGTGTTGCCGGCGCCCACGCCGATGGCCGGACGGCCGGAGGAGTAAGCGGCCTTCACCATGCCGGGGCCGCCGGTGGCGAGGATGAGGTTGGTGTACTTGTGGTGCATCAGCGCGGCGGAGACGGCCATGGTGGGGTGCTTGATGCAGCCCACGATGCCCTCAGGGGCGCCGGCGCGGACGGCCGCGCGCTCGATGATCATCGCCGCGGCGTAGGTGGAGTTCTTGGCGCGCGGGTGGGGGCTGAAGACGATGCCGTTGCGGGTCTTGAGGGCGAGCAGCGCCTTGAAGATCGCGGTGGAGGTGGGGTTCGTGGTGGGCACGATGCCGGCGATGATGCCCAGCGGCTCGGCCACGCGGCTGATGCCGTAGGTCTCGTCGTGCTCCAGCTCGCCGCAGGTCTTGACGTTCTTGTAGCTGTTGTAGATGTACTCGGAGGCGAAGTGGTTCTTCGTCACCTTGTCCTCGACCACACCCATGCCGGTCTCTTCGACGGCCATCTTGGCGAGCTCGATGCGGTGGGCGCACGCGGAGAGGGCGCACTCGCGGAAGACCTTGTCGACCTGCTCCTGGGTGTAGGTGGCGTAGATGGCCTGCGCCTTCTTCACGCGCTCCATGAGCTCGTCGAGTTCCTTCAGGCCCTCCTCATCGGACGGGGCGGCGGCGGGGGCGACGGGCTGCGCGGGCGCGGCGGCCTTCTTCGCGGCGGGCGCCTTGGCGGCGGCGGGTTTCTTCGTTGCCATAAAAAGCTCCTTTACGGTATGGTTTGGCAAATCGGTATAAAAGTATCGATTATTTTCCCCAAAAAGTCAAGCGGAAAAATCATGAGCATTCCGTTTGCGGGGGTTTTCCCGCGAAGACTCACCTTAGGCGCGCCAAGCGGCGCCCAGGAGATTCAGGAGATCCAGGAGGTGCAGGAAAACGCCCCTGCGGGCGACGGATGGGGCTTTTCGCCGCACAGGGCGGGTCAGTCGGCGGGGAAGTAGAGGGCGCGGAGGCGGGCGAGGGTGCCGTCGGCCTCGAGGCGGGCCATGCCTTGCTCGAACTCCTCGAGGATGGCGGGGGCGTCGGGGTTCCTGGGGGAGAGGGTG
>DVOR01000202.1 GCA_018713405.1 Candidatus Spyradenecus faecavium
GGTGCTCGTGACGGCGCTGTGCGGGATGAACGTGGTGCTGGTGTTGGCGTTGGGGACGCTCCTTTCGCTGGGCGTGGGCATCGGGCTGGGCGAGCTTCCGGCGGCGGAGGCCTTCCGCGCGGTGGGCGACGGCGTGGCGAAGATGTACGACATCACGGCCATCTCGCTGGTGGTGGCGGGGGTGCTCGGGCTGGTGCGCGAGAACGGCGGCATCGATTGGCTGTTGCGGCACGTGCTCCGGCGCGTGCGTGGCCGGCGCGGTGCGCAGGCGGGCATCGCGGTCCTGGTCTCGGCCGTGGACGTCGCCACCGCCAACAACACCGTGGCCATCGTCATGGCCGGCCCCGTCGTGCGCGACGTCGCGCAGCGGCACGGCGTGAGCCCCGCCCGCGCGGCCTCGATCGTCGACATCTACGCCTCGGTCTGGCAGGGGCTCCTGCCCTACGGCGCGCAACTCCTGGCCGCGGCCGCGGCGGCGAGCGTGACGCCCGCCGCGCTCCTGCCGTGGCTCTTCTACCCGATTTTGATGGGGCTCACCGTGCCCCTTGTGTTGTTGATTAGGACCTCAGTTAGGAGAAAACCATGAAACGTGTTCTGTTGTCTGCCCTCTTGCTCTTGGGCGCCGCCCAGTCCTTTGCCGCGGTCATCGCCGCCGATGCCGAGTGCTTCCTGCGGGAGTGCGTCGACGACCTCCCCGGAGGGCGGATCGTCGGCCTGCCCCGCGCCGGCGGGGTGCCGTCGTCCATCGCCTGGATCGAGAACCCCGCCGCCACCAAGGGCGCCGTGCGCTATCTGGGCGTCGAGGCCTTCCTTGAGGAGGAGCCCGTCGACCGTGGCGCCTGCGTCGTCGGCCTCTCGTCGGAGGGCTGGAAGTGGGACGCCGCCGCCGAGCGTCTGCGCAAGGTCGCGGCCGGCCAGGCGGGGCTGTGGATGCCCTGGCTCTTCGTGGGCGGCAAGACCGTCTCCCTCGCGCTCGTCCGCCCCGACGCGCCGGAGGTCGGCCCGATCCACCTCTTCGCCCGTGACGTCGAGACCGGCCGGCTGACCGACCTCGGCGCCTTCGGTCTGCCCGCCGGCAAGACCGCCGGGACCGTCTCACGCGACTTGCCGGAGGCCCTGCGCGGGCGCGCCTTCCAGTTCGTCCTGTTGGCCGAGGCCGGCGCGGCCTACGACGTGGCGGATTTCACGCTCTCCCAGACCCGCGACCCCGGCCGGGTCGGCATCGCCAAGGACCTGGACCCGAAGGATCGCCCTGCCGCGCTCCCCGCGCCCCTGCGGCTCCGCGGGTCGGCCATCGATGGCCTGGGCTATGTCTCCGGCGAGCTTTACCTCTCCGTCATCGACGGCGAGACGCGCACGCCCTTCGTCGTCCCCTACACGCTGCTCGAGCCCACCCCTGCGCGCTGACCTCCCTGCAAAGGAGAATCAGGGAGCCTGCGCGTCGGCGGCGGCGTTCCAGCCCATGAACTCCGGGGCGACGGCCGCAGCCCAGATGCGCAGACCCTCGCGGTTGGGGTGGAGCAGGTCGGGCACCAAGGCGCGGTTGAGCGTCTTGCCGTCCTGCATGAAGTAGAAGGGCGACACGTCGCGCAGCAGGACGCGCTTGCCGTCGGCCAGCTCGTGGAGGCGGGCGTTCACGGCGTCGTTCAGGCGGCGGGCGCCGTCCTCCTCGTCGTCCCCGCGCGGGAAGATCTTGAGGAGCGTGATGGTGGCGTCCGGGCACGCGGCCTTCAGGTGGTCGACGATGGCGCGGATGCCCTCGAAGGTCTCCTCCGGCGGGGCGCCCGCGTTGCCGGAGTCGTTCGTGCCGATCATGACCATGATGCGCTGGGGCGCGACCTTCGCCCAGTCGATGCGGCGGATGCGCCAGAGGACCTCGTGGGTGCGGTCGCCGCTGAAGCCCAGGTTCAAGACATCGCCGAAGTATTGCTTCTGCAGGTCCGGCGCGAGGGTGTCCCAGTTGTGCGTGATGGAGTCGCCGATGAAGACCGTGTCATGGTGCGTCTGCGCCTCGGCCTCCTTCTCCGCCAGGCGCGCCGCCCACCACGCCACGTCCAACCGTTGCCCGGCCTCCACGCCCCAAGCCACCAGTGCGGCCATCCCCGCCGCGAATGCGAGCAGACCTCTCATGCGTTGTTCCTTCCCTTCATCAAAGTGCGGAGGGCGGATTCGGCGGCGGACGCCTCGGCGGTGGGGAGGTTGTGGAAGCCTGTCGGGCAACGGGTGCCGTTGCCGTTCCCCCCGTCATGGGCAAAGAAGAGATCGGAGCGGCCGTTGCGGTGGTCGGCGCGATCGACAAACCTCAGCTCGGAGGCACGCCAGTCGCGCGTGTGAAAGAGGCCGATGAGGAGGGCACGCTTGTCGGTGACCGCGTAGACCCAGTGCGGCGTGCGGAGACGGGCCCAGAGGGGTGCGCCGAGCATGCCCACGCCGATGGTGACGAAGGGGACGAAGAAGATGCAAATGCCTATCTTCAACGCCAACGGTTCCCCGCGTCCGTCTTCGGTGAAGAAGAGTCCGTAGATGAACCCACTCATCACTATGGCCGTGATGAAGCTCCACGGGATGCCGAAGAGCATGGCGCCGAGGGTCTTCTTGGAAAAGGCCCACGGCACGGGCTTGCCGGCCCACACCAGCCGTTCGTTCAGGTCAAGCTTCCGCTCCACGCGCGCCTGCAACACCGGGTCGATCATCGGTCATCACTCCTATTCAGTGGATGTTTAGGCGAATCAGATCGCGCTCAACGATGGGTGTGAGCCAGTTGGCTCCTTCTGGGGTGAGGTGGTCTGGGTTGGCGAAACAACGAGCGTTTGGGGGCTGAAGCGAGAAATAATCCAACAGCGGCAACCCTTCGCGGGCCTTGGCGCAGGGTGCCCAGATGTCGATGCCACTGGCGGCGACTTCGTTAAGGTAGTCTTGCCGATGTGGCGTTCGCAGATAAACCAACCGTCGCCCGTCGGCTTCGACGGCCTCACGCAGGCGAAAGAGCAACGGCAACTCCGTCGGCTCGTAAACGAGGCGCTTGGAATGCCTCGCAAAGCGGGTCTTGGCATCCAACCCCTCACCTTCGATAAACGGCCAGTATCCCCTGATGAACTTGGGGGGGGGTAGGTTGTTGCAGCTTGTCATCTTTTTGAGGGTACGCTCATAATCCCGCAACAAGAAAGCATTTCGATAAGGCATCCCGATGAGAAGGTGTAGGATGACCGCGACAAGGAACCCTTGACGGAGATATTCGGTCTGGAGGTGCGCCTCCCAGAAATCCTCTCCAAACAAGACAATCTGGCCTGGACGTTTGGGCCATTTCTCTCGGATTGCCAGGTAGGTATGATAGGTTATCCACGCATCGCCGGAGCAGAAAGAGGCATTCCACATTCTTAACTGTTTGGCACTGCCGGGATTGATGGCGTGAAAGGGATGCGAGGATCCCAACACCAAGACCTCGGAGTCGGGGGCAAACGCTCGGAAGACCTGTTGCGCGTGGGCGAACTCCCCGTACATTGCCATGGCACATCGCGCAAGGAGAAAATCGCATCCTCTTGCACGAATCATCCGCCCCAGATCACTGTGGCGTGAGAAACAGGGCGCGACCATTCTCCAGAAATGGCTACGGACTCTATTATAGGCCCTCGTAGGAAGGTCTTTCACTGTTTTGTCAAGAGCCATCATGACTGTGGTTATGGAGGATTACCCTCACTCCTCTTCTTGGGGCTCGACGAGGGTGAGGACGCGGAGGAGCTCGGAGACGCCCCAGGCTTGGGCGCCGGTGCCGCAGGGTTCGTGAGGGGCGTCGCCCATGACGCACTCGGGGAGCTGGGTGACGCAGTCCTGGTTGGCGAGGTGTTCGGCGGAGGCGAGGATGGCGTGGGCGATGGGCCGCGCGGGCTCGCCGTAGAGGCGGAAGAGGGCCTCGGCGTAGAGCGGGAAGGGGAGGGTCCAGCCGGTGCCGTTGTGGTAGGCGGGCTTGCGGCGGGTGTCCTCGTCGCCCTCGTAGCGACCCCAGTAGGGATTGTGGGGGTCGTTGAGGAGCTTGCCGTCGCGGACGATGGGGAGGGCGCGGCGCACGGGGCGATCGGCGAGGGTGCGGATGGCGCCGGGCAGGAGGAGCTGCTCGGTGGCGGTGAGGACGGATTCGGCGATGGCCTTGTCGTCCTTCAGCAGGCCGAGGGTGACGGCGTAGAGCTGGTTGGGGCGGACGGCGTCGTCGGGCTGGGCCTGGCGCGCGCCGACGCCCTGCTCGGCGTAGAGGCAGTCGGAGAGGCCACCCTCGGGCAGGGGGAAGAGCTCGCGGAAGGCGCGGCGCACGCGTCCGGCGAGGCGCTTCCACTTGGGGGCGACCTCGCGGCCGAGGAGGTCGAGCAAACGCACCCAGAGGGCCTGGATCTCGACGGCGTAGCCGTTGCGCGGTGTGCCGGCGGGGTAGTTGGTGTCCATCCAGGTGTAGTGGGCGGGGGCCCAGATCAGGCCGGTCTCGGGGTCGGCCTTGATGCCGTTCTCGGTGCCGGAGATGTAGTGCTCGGCGATGGAGACGAGGATGTCGCGGAGGGTACGGCCGCCGCAGTCCAGGCCGAGCACCTTCTTGGCGCCGTGCTCGGCGATGGCGTCGTCGGCGCAGACGGCCAGCCAGAGGGGCGCGTCGACGGTCTCGCGGTTGGCGTCGTCCTCGCCGCGGATCATGTTCGGGATGGTGCCGTTGCGCTCGAAGCGCCCGAACTCGCGCAGGACGTCGAAGACGGTGTCCCAGTCGCCGGCGGCGGCGACGCCGCGCAGGGCGATGAGGGTGTCGCGGCCCCAATCGAGGAACCAGGGGTAGCCGGCGATGATGGTCTTGTGGGCGTCGCGGCGGACGATGTAGTTGCGCATGGCCAGGGCCATGGCCTCGCGCAGGGGGAGCGCGGAGCCGGGCAGGGCGCCGCGGAGCGCGGGGATGGCCGGGACGCCGGGGGAGGGCTCGCCCGCCACGAGCGTGGCCTCCTGCCCGCGGTCGAGCTCGATGTGAAACCACCCGGGGCTCCAGAGGTCGCTCGCCCCCTCCTGCCCGCGCGCGGCCTCCTCGGGGTGGGCCACGTTGTAGGTCCACTGCGCCTCGGGGTTCCACTCGGAGCCGGCCATGGTGAGGGCCACCTTGACGCCCGGCTCGGGGGCGAAGTCGAAGCCGTCGGGACGGTTGGCCACGGCCTGGGGCCAGTCGCGCTCGGGCCCGGCGTAGGCCTTGGTCTTGCAATGGAAGTTGCGCCACTCGATGTCGGGCCGGAGCACGAGGCCGACGGTGACGGCGGGGTCGCGGAAGGGCCCGGTGTTGCGCTCGCGCCGGAAGCGGAGCACGACGCGGTTGCTGCCCGGCTCGAGGGCGACGCGCAGGGTGATGGGCACGCGCCGGCCCATGCCGCAGGGCGCGGAGAAACGCCACTCCGCGGCCGAGCCGTCGGGCGCCACGGTCACGTGCACCAGGCAGGGGCCGGCGAGGGGCGCGGAGAAGCCGTTGCAGAGGATCCAGGCACGGCAACGGGTGAGGAAGACCTGGCGGTCGTCGGGCACGCTGGGGTGGCGGTTCAGCGCCAGCAGGCAGTCGTACTGCGAGCGGATGTCGCCCCACTTCAGGCGGATCTGCGCCATGGCGCCGGTGCCGTTGGTGAGCAGGGCGCGGGCGGTGGCCAGGTCCTTCACCTCCAGACCGGAGAAGCGCCGCTTGACGCGCCCGGTGGTTTCGCCCAGGCCCAGCGCCCAGACGGTGGAGCGGTGGCGCTGGGCGCCGGTGGGGGCGTAGAGCTCGGCGGCGAGGGTCAGGCGGACGGTGTTGCGCTGGGGCCCGCGGTAGGCGTCGAACTCGCGCCGCACGGGCAGGACGAGCCCCTGCCCGCCGTCGGCCAGGGAGATGGAGCGCCCGCCGCTGACGGCGGCGCCCTCGGCGTCGAAGAGCGTCACGCGGAAGGGCGAGGCCGCGGTGACGAAGAGGAGCGCGCCCGTGGGCACGATGACCTCGCGCCGCAGGTCCGCCGGCAGGCGCAGGGTGATGGCGCGGTGGTCGGTGAAGGCCACGGGGTCCTCGATGAAGCGGTTGGCCAGCGCGTCCAGGTCCTCCTTGTAGAGGTCGACGCTCTGCTCCGTCCACTTGAGCGTGCGCAGGGCCATGACCAGGCGGTAACGCTTGGCCAGGCCCGTGATGGGGGCGGCGCCGCGCTGGTGGGCCGCGCCCTCCACCGCCGTGAGGTCGCCGGGGCGCGAGGAGAGGCACCGCACCTGCCCGGGCTTGAGCGGCATCCGCAGCGGGTTCGCCAGGCACGGCTTGCCCTCGATGAGGTCATACGCCTCGCGGTACGGGAAGCCCGAGGCGTCGAAGCTCACGCTCTGCGGCTGCTTCCAATCCAGGTTCGCCAGGATGAGCAGCGGCTCATGCCCCGGGCGCGACCGCGTGACGGCCAACACGTTGCCGCCGCCGCGCTGGGCCATCGCCAGCGTCGTCCCCGGCCCGAAGAGCGGGTGGCAGCGCAGGATGGCGTTCAGCCGCCGGATGAAGGCGCACGCGTTGTCGGTCGCGCCCCAGTTCAGGCCGCCGCACCCGTGCACGTCGATCTTCTCCTGGGCGTACCACTCCACGCCCGCGGTGATGCCGAAGCCGCCCTGCTGCGCGAGCATGGCCGAGAGCGCCAGGCGCAGGCGCGCCCACGCCGGCGACGTCGCGGCCAGGCGGTTGTTGTCGTGCGTCTCCGCGAAATGGATGAGGGGCCCGCGCTGCTCCGAGAGCCGCAGCGTGTTCGGCAGCATCGCCTCGAAGGCGCGCCGGTCATAGGTCTGGAAGACCTCGGAATAGGCCCAATCCAGCCCCGAGTCGCCGATGAGCGCCTCGGTGGTCTCCATCGGCCCGCCCAGCCCCTCCAGCAGGAAGACGGTGTCGGGGAACTCCCGCCGCACCAACGCCACGATGACGTCCCACGCGGCCTTGGGGATCATGTAGCCCGCGTCGCAACGGAAGCCGTCCACGCCCAGGCGGCACCAGTAGAGGAAGACGTCCGCGATCTTGCGCCGCAGCGCCGGCTTGGAATAGTCCAGCTCCACCAGGTCCGCCCACGTCACGCCCCACGCCCCGGGCGAATGGAAGGAGCCGTCCACGTTCCGCTTGTACCACTCCGGGTGGTGGATCTGGAAGGTCGCCGCCCAGCCCGTGTGGTTCGCCGGCAGGTCCATGAAGAGCCGCCCGTCGTGCGCGTGCGTCGCCGCCACCAGCTCACGGAACTGGTCCAGCGGCGTGGCCGCCGTGTCGAACTCCGCCAGCGCGGGGTCGATCGACAGGAAGTCCAGCCCCGCGAAGGGCGAGCCATAGCGCCCCATCCGCGCGTAGGTCGTCGGGGTGGGGTGGATCGGCAGGAGCAACAGGTTGCGGAAGCCCAGCCCCGCGAAGATGTGGTCCAGGTGCCGCGCCAGCGAGCGGAAGGTCCCGCTCGGCGGGATGACGGTGTAGCCCGCCGCGTCCAGCGCCTGCTCCTCGTCTGCGAAGGCCTTCGGCGCGAAAGGCGCCGCCATCAGCGGACCGAACTGGCGCGTGAAGGCCGCGTAGACCGAGTTGCCGCCGGCGGTGTGCGCGGGCGCCACCTTGATGACGGTGTCCTGCCCGTCCGCCCACTCCGGGATCGGCGTGTGGTTCGGGATGAAGCAGGCCTTGCCCGCGAAGACGCCCACCTCCAGCAGCGGGATGCGCACGCGCCACTCCCCGCGCCCGCAGGACTCCATCGGGATGTCGTGCCAATCGTCGCCGCTGATCAGGCGCGCCTCGTCCACGTGCGCCAGCACCTCGCGCTGATGCACCGCGGCCGCGCCCAGGTTCGTGCGGAAGACCATCCGCCCCGCCCCCCGCTCCTCGCGGAACGCGTGGATTTCCAGGATGTCGCCGACCCAACGCAGGATCTGGCTTCCGGCAGCAGGCTCTTGTCTCATCTCGTATCCCTCGTAACAGTTTGCTCTAGCATACCACACATCCCCACGCCACGCAAATCAAGGGCATCTTGGAAGTTTGGAAGCTTGGAAGTTTGGAGGCTTGGTGGGCGGCGCTTTTCCGCGAAGACGCAAAGGGTGCGGGCGATCCGGCGGGGACGATCCCCGCCGTCCACCCGCTCCTTCACGACTTAAGGGAAGGCCCATTGGTTCCATTCGTCCTACCGTGCCGCCTAGCGTGTCCAGGTCAGGCACGTCCGCAGGACGTGCCTGACC
>DVOR01000203.1 GCA_018713405.1 Candidatus Spyradenecus faecavium
ACGTGCCGCGGGTGCAGGGGGAGCGGAGGGAGCGTGGGCCCTGCCCTCCCCTGCCGGGGTCAAGGGGCAGCGCCCCTTGACCTCCTCTCTCCCTCCCCTTCCCGTCCCCCTTCCTGCCCACCTTTCTACCCACCTTCCCTCCTTCTTTCCCTGTGTTTCCCCCGAGCAACCCAGGTTTGTGGTAGAATATCGCGTCTATGGACTTGGAAGCGCAGTTGTACGTGGTGGCGACGCCGCTTGGGAACCTGGGGGACGCCTCCCCGCGGGTGCGGGAGACCTTGGCCGCCGCCCCCGTCATCGCCTGCGAGGACACGCGCCGCACGTGGCAGCTCCTCTCCGCGCTCGGCATCCCCCGCCCCGAGCTCTTCTCCTACCGCCAAGGCAACGAAGAGACCGTCACCCGCCGCATCGTCGGCCTGGTCCGGGCCGGCACGCCCGTCGCCCTCTGCTCCGACGGCGGCTACCCGGGCATCAGCGACCCCGGCTACCGCGTCATCCGCGCCTTCGCCACGGAAGGCCTCCCCTTCACCGTGCTCCCCGGCCCCTGCTGCGTGGACCTGGCGCTGCTCCTCTCCGGCCTGCCCACCTCGAGCTACACCTTCAAGGGCTTCCCCCCGCGCAAAGCCGGCGCCCTGCGGCGCTTCTTCGAGCAGGAACGCGCCCTCCCGCACACCCTCGTCTGCCTGGAATCCCCCTTCCGCATCGGCGCCAGCCTGCGCGCCGCCCTCGAGGTGCTCGGCGACCGCGAGGCCGCCGTCTGCCTGGAGATGACCAAGGCCCACGAACGCGTGCGCCGCGGCACCCTCTCCCAGCTGGCCGAAGCCTTCGCCGGCAAGCCCCCGAAAGGCGAAGTCACCTTCGTCATCGCGGGCGCCAACCCCAAGTTTGACCACTCCGAAGACTCCGAAGCCCAAGAAAGCCCCGACGACGCCCATGCGTAAGCCCCTTGCCGCACTCTGCCTCTGCCTCACCGCCGCGTGGACCCACGCGGACACCATCGTCACCGTGACCGACGACGTCATCCACGGCACCATCCAGCGCATCCGCAACGGCAAGGTCGTCATCGACACCGCCTTCGCCGGCACCCTCCGCATCCCCCGCGAGCAAATCCGCACCCTCGACTACGACGACGCCAACCGCGACAAGCCCCTCTACGCCCGCCTCGACCCGGCCAAGAAAGACAAGCAAGAGGTCCGCCTCGGCCGCGACGCCGAGGGCGCCCTCGTGATCGTCCCCGTCGCCGACAAGGCCAAGGCCCTCGCCCTCAGCGAGGTCGCCACCCTCTGGCCCGCCGACGCCGTCGACCCCGACTTCCCCCCCATCAAGCGCTGGGCCTTCAGCCTCAGCTTCGGCCTCAACGGCAACGCCGGCAACACCCAGGACTTCTCCGTCTCCGCCTACGCCGAGGCCATCCGCACCACCGAGACCACCACCCTCAAGCTCTACGGCTCCTACAACAAGACCCGCTCCTTCGACACCCTCACCGCCGAGCAATACATCGGCGGCATCGACCTCGAATACCGCCCCAACGACGTCGCCTCCTGGTACTTCCGCGACGAGGCCCAGCACAACCGCTTCTCCGACTACCACCTGCGCAACGTCTTCGGCGGCGGCTACGGCCACTACCTCATCAACCGCACCGTCAACGGCCGCGCCACCACCCTCCGCCTTCGCTTCGGCCTCTCCCACTCCTACACCCGCCACTACTCCAAGACCTACCCCGGCTCCTCCAGCCGCCTCACCGAGAGCGACCTCGGCCTCGACCTCGGCCTCCTCTTCCACCACGACTTCAAGGGCGGCCTCAGCTGGAACACCGAAATCACCTACATCCCCCTCATCGACGACCTCGCCCAGGGCACCCTCGTCCACGAAACGCGCCTCACCTACACCCTCCGCGAGCTCGGCCGCTTCCACAAACGCCTTTCCGACATCGGGCTCGAGGCCGGCATGCGCAACGAGTACAAGACCGACCCCGACCCCAGCTACTGCAACACCGACACCACCTGGTACTTCCGCATGAAGAAGACCTGGTAAAGGAGCCCCCCATGGAACCGATCAAACTGGGCGTCAACATCGACCACGCCGCCACCCTCCGCCAAGCCCGCGGCGTCGACTACCCCGACCTCGCCGCCATCGCCGCCCTCGCCGAGAAAGCCGGCGCCCACGGCATCACCATCCACCTCCGCGAAGACCGCCGCCACATCCAGGACGCCGACGTCTACCGCCTCCGCAAAACGCTGACCACCCGCATGAACCTCGAGATGGCCAACAACCCCGACGTCGTCCGCGTCGCCCTCGACGTCGTCCCCGACGAAGTCTGCCTCGTCCCCGAGCGCCGCCAAGAGCTCACCACCGAAGGCGGCCTCGACGCCGCCGGCCAGCTCGAAGCCCTCCGCCCCACCGTCGCCGCCCTCGCCGCCCAAGGCACCCAAGTCTCCCTCTTCATCGCCCCCGACCGCCGCCAGCTCGACGCCGCCGCCGCCCTCGGCGCACCCTACGTCGAGCTCCACACCGGCGCCTACGCCAACGCCGCCGGCGACGCCCTCAAGCGCGAGCTCGACGCCCTCCACGAAGCCGCCGCCTACGGCGCCACCCTCGGCCTCAAGGTCAACGCCGGCCACGGCCTCACCATGGACAACGTCAAGCCCCTCCTCGACATCCCCAACCTCGACACCCTCAACATCGGCCACTCCATCGTCGCCCACGCCCTTTTCGTCGGCATGGAGCAATCCGTCCGCGACATGCTCACCGCCATCCGCCGCTAAAGCGCCCCACCCCTCCGATTGGCCCCGCCCCTACCCGCAGAGGCGGGGCCAAGACGTCAAACCATGCCAGGCTGAAGAATGCAAGTGTTTTTGCGCAGGGGGATGGGTTAGGCTGGGATTGAGAGGAATGCCCGGTAGTTGTCGGAGGGGCGGGGATAGTGGGTCAGTTTCCATTGCAGCAGGCG
>DVOR01000204.1 GCA_018713405.1 Candidatus Spyradenecus faecavium
ATGGATACCCTGAAACGCCAGCGGGGCGACCTGCGGATGGTGGGCCACGGGGCCAACTGGCCAAGGCCGGACCTGCTCTTCAGCGCCGTCATCCATACGTTGCTGGGCGACCCGGAGCGGCCCGAGGCGCAGCACTCGCGCACGCCGTCGAGCTTGCCGCCTTTGTAGTGCTCGATGATATAGCGGTTCTTGCGCTCGTCGTACGCCACGCGCTCGCCCTCAAGCTCGCCGTCCACGCGGGTTTCGCGGACGAGGAGGGAGCCGTCGGAGTCCCACCGCTCATAGGTGCCGTCCTCCCGGTTGCCGCGGGAGAAGACGGAGTGGGCGGTCTCGAGGTCCTCGCCGGTCGGGAGCTCGCCGTATATCGTCAGCTCGGTTTCCAGGTCGACCGTGCCGGAGACGTCATCGGCGTGCTCGTCCACGAGGCCGAACTCGGCGGCCTCGACCTGGACGGTGACGGGGATACGCTCGCCGTGGCTTTTGTCGCCCTTGTCCCACCACTCCGCGGACTCGTTGTCCTCCGAGGCGCAGAAGGCGATGACGCGGCCGTCCTTGAAGGCGGCGCGCTTGGGGCAGGCACAGTAGTAGTCCCAGTACTCCTCGGCCGAACGGCTCGGGCGGTCGCCGCTCTGGGTGGGGACGAGGAGGCACCACGGGCTCCAGAAGGCCCAGTGCTTGGGGTCGAGCGTGTCGCGGTTGCCGCGGTCGCGGTCCTCTTCCGGCGGGATCTCGCGCATGCCGAGGTGGGACTTCACGATCTCCCACATGGCCCGCTGGCCCTGGGCGTCATCCTGCACCTCATAGACGGCGATGCCGTGGCCGAGGTCGACCTTGTTGGTCAGCTCCGGGACGGTGTCTGGGTCGATGGGCTCGGGCGTCTTGTCACCGCGCCACTTGGCGAGGCGGGCGTTGGCGGCGAGGAGGAGCGCCTGCGGGCTGTCGTAGTTCTGGAAGGAGAGTTTCCACCAGTCCTTGGCCTTGAGGGCGCGCTCGAAGACGTCCTCGTCCTTGGGCAGGTCGAGCCCGCCGCGGGTGAACCAGTGGAGGGCGGCCTTCTTGCGCTTGGTGTCGGGCAGGGCGTCGTAGGCGGCGAGGAAGCGGTCGGCCTCCTCGGCGGGGAGGTTGGGCAGGGCGCGGGCGACGACGGCGCGGGCGGAGCCCACCTCGAAACGCGGCGAGGCGATGAGCGCACCGAGGTCGGGGTAGTCGCCGTGGGCGTCCTTCAGGCGCGTGGCTGAGCCGACCTCGCGGCGGATGTCGGGGTCGGCGGGGTCGAAGGCGCCGCTGTTCTCGGTGGCGGACTTGATGGCGCGGGGGGCGAAGACCACGTAGTCCGTGCCGGGGCCGTTGCCACCCCACTCGCCGCCGTTGTCCACGACGTTGCGGATGATGAGGCCGTCGTAGAAGCCGGTCTCCAGCGCGTCGCGGGCGAGGTCGTTGGTGGAGGGCAGCTCGAGGGGCTGCACCTCGAAGTCGCCCTCGGCCAGGCCGAGCTCCCCGGCGTAGTCGGCCGCCTCGGACTCGTCGTAGAAGTGGATGGGGTTGCCGTCGCCGTCCTCGGCGAAGGCGCTCTCCTCGTTGAGCCAGAGGCCGAAGTGGGACTCGGTCTCGCCCACGCCGTTCCAGTTGTAGCCCTCGAAGTCGCGCACCATCGGGTTGCGCAGGTTGAGGAAGACGGGGTAGTTGGCGGGGTAGTGCTGGGTCTCGGCGATGTGGTCGTTGGCGTAGGCGAGCGCGGCCTCGGGGGTGGTGAAGACCGCGTCGCCCTCCCAGCCGTTGTCCTCCACGTTGCGCCACATCTTGACGGCGCGGTAGGGCTTGTCCTCGAAGTCCTCGTTGATTTCGTCGGCGACGCGCCGGGCGCGTTCCTTGTCGTCGAAGATCTCCGCGCCGGTGCGCGGGGAGAGGCCGTCCTCGTCCACGACGTGCCACTCCTCGAAGAGGGCGTAACGCTCAATGGCCTCCTCCACCGAATCGAAGTGCAGTTTGACGAGGTCGTTGGAGCCGGAGTAGGTGCGGGCGTCGGCGAGGAACTGCGCGAACCAGTAGGTGCTGTCGGGCGCGTTGGTGTGGACCTCGCCGAGGTCCTTGTTGAAGACGGTGAAGCCGGCGGTCTTGGAGCCGTGGAAGACGACGAGGGGCTCGCCGTTCTCGTCCACCACCTTGCTCGCGTTCTCGGGGTCGTGCTCCCAGTCGCCGAACCAGGCCTTGAAGGAGGGCGTGCGGACGAGGAGCCACTGCTCCTCGGTGAGGTTGGAAGGCGCGCCGTTGGGGGCGTTCATCCAGGTATCGGCGTAGGCCTCGCGCACCCGGTCCTTCTCGGCCTCCAGCCGGTCGAGGAGGGCGTCCACGCGGGCCTCGCGCGAGGCGGTCACCTCGCGCCGGGTCGCGGTGTCGGCCTCGCCGGGGATGAGGGCGGCGAGGGCCTTGCCGAGTTCCTCGATTGCGACGCCCAAGCGGGTGTCGAGCACGGTCGTGGAGCCGTCCGCGTGGGTGAGGGTAATGACGAGGCGCTCGCTCTCTGCCTCCGTCTCGTAGGAGACCGTGGTGCCGAGGTAGTCGGCGGCGATTTGCTCCAACGTCCGCAGCGCGCGTGCCTTGGAAATCCAGTCGCGCAACTCGTCTGGCGTGGGCGGCGGCAGGTACTTCTCCAGCGCGTCGCGCAGGTGTTGCGCGAGTCTGCTGCCGACCGCCTCCTTGATGGACAGTCCGATGGTCTCCACCGCGCCGTCCGGGCCGGTGAGAACCAGCGCCCTCCCGTCGACTCTCGTTTTATAGCTGACGTCAACGCCGAGGGCCTTCCGAGCGAAGTCGGCGAGTTCAGTGTAGCTGTTTGCCTTGGCGAGGCGGTCGCGCGGGGTGGGCACGCGGGCCGTGGAGCGGCCGTCCAGGGCGGCGAGGAGTTCGTGGCGGAGCTTGTCCGTCGCTTTGTCGAGCGCGTACGAGCCCTCGACATGGAAGGCGAACTCCGCGCCGTTGGGATAGGTCATGGACAGGTCGACATCGGTCCCATCCCGGTTGCAGTCGTAGACGATTCTCGCGCCGAAGTGTTGCTTGGCGAAGTCGATGAGCTTGGTGATATACCGCTCAGTCTTGACGATCTCGCGGGGCGTACGGGTCTCGGGCGCCACGAAGCGGTCGTTGGCGAGGTCCTTGGACTCCTGCTCCGTGAGGCGGCGCTGGTTCCCGCGGTCGAGGCGCAGTTTGCCGAAGGCGGTCAGGAGCGTGTGCTCCCGCCATCTCCACCCGCGGTCCTCGGGCTTGAGCAGGTGGATGCCCGGCAGGCGGACGCCCTCGCGGATGGTGACGCCCGGGCCGAGCTCGGCATACACCCACGCCGCGTCGAGCAGGTCGTTGCGCCACTTCTCGATGCGATGGATGGAGGCCATGAAGTCTTCCGTCGTCTGGTCGCCGAGGTAGGGGAGCGCGTGGATATACTGCGGCCCCCCGCGGTAGAGTCCGCGGATATGGTCGGGTCGTTTGCCGAAGGTGGTGTACTTGAGGATCTGGTCGCGATAGTGCTGGAGTTGCAGGGCGAGGGTCTCGAAGGCCAGGGGCACGTCGAGCCCGAGGACGCGCGCGCCGACCTCGATGTCCTCCATGGAGACCTCCGGATAGCCCTCCAAGAGGTTGAAGAACATGGCATTGGTGTTGGGATGGTCGGGGACGAAGAAGAGGTCGTAGCGCGGCAGGATGATGCGCGAGCCGGCGACAAAGGGCGCGTCCTGCGGACGGCGTTCCTCCTTGGCCACGACAGCGCGGAGCAGGAGGTCGTCGAGGGCCAGCTCGGTGCGCGGGGTGAGGACGCCCGTGGCCTCACGGCGGACGGTCGCGACGGCCTGCGCGCGGCCCTGCGCCTCAGCGGACGTGGGCGCGGGCGGCAGGAAGGAGGCGTCGGGCACGAAGGTCTCCGTGGCCGCGTCCCACACCCACCGGCGCACGACCTGCAGGTGCTCGTCGGAGAAGGCGACGTAGGTGCTCGAGCGGTCGTCGCGCGTGTGGACGCCATCGATGTCGAAGGCCACCAGAAGCTCGGAGGCTGCACGCTCGGACTCGTCCGCCTCAGTGAAGAAGCGGACGGCATCGACCACGAGTTCATAGGCCTGCTCGCCGGTCATCCCGCGCGTGGCCCAGTCTCTGCCGAAAATCTGCCGCAATTCCTCCTCGGTGACGTCAAGCGAACGGACGGCGGCGAGGACGCGGGCGCGGTTCTCCGGGGTGACCTCCAGCTCCCAGTCGAGGAGGTGGCTTTCGTCGCCCGGGGCGCGGTGGGTCCACCAGCGTTGCTCGTGGATGGCGGCGGTGGGACCCTCGGCGAAGGCGCGCGCGACGTCGAAAACCTTGTCGGCGTAGAGCCCCCAGCCGTAGACCTTGCCGCCGTCGTTGGAGCCCACGGCCCGCAGGCTCGGCTGGTCGTAAGGCACGGGCCCGCCGGAGAAGAGGCCGGAGACCTCGCGGCGAGGGTTGACATTGTCGCCGGATTGTGGGACACTAGTGGTGTCGAGAGAATCCGGGTTAGCGTGGGCGGTTTCGCCAGCACCGGCGCTAATGGGCAGTTCTCTCGACAATCTTTTTTCGTCTCCAAACTCCACATCATAGGTTCTGTTCCCGTTTACATCTTCCTGGACGGTGATGAACGCCATGAGTTGCTCGCCTTCGAAGGTAAGGCGATGGGCGAGGTTGATGAAGCGGAGCCCTTTTTTGGTGTCCTCGCCACGTGAATAAGGCGCGGCGTTCTGGAGTATCTCGTCCAAGTGTGGGATTACGAGCACCTTGAGCGGCCCGTAGCCGTGGGAGACGATGTCCTTGATGGAGGTCTTGGTCGTGCGGATGTCGCCGATATAGGCGTTTGTGTTCACGGGCGCGACCTGCCCCTCGGTTGCCCATTTGGCGATACTGGCGCGGTAACCTTTCGCGAATACACGGTAATCGGCAAGCAGTCCCACGACCTCACCCTCGGTCGGCGTGTCAATCTCGATAACCCGCGTGGCGCGGATACGGCGCAACTTCTCCGCGTTGTCCCACTTCGTCCAATCCGCCCCCGCGTTACCCTGCGCGGTCACCTCGCGGCGGACGTCGCCGGGGAGGGGCAGGCCGCCCTCGGCGTCGCGTTGTTCGATGTCGGCGAGGGTGGCGCGGTGGAGGGCCAGGGCCCGCTCGACCGCCTGCGCGGCCTCGGCCTCGATGGCCTCGATCTCGCGCTGCTTGGAGAGGGAGACGGTCTCGATGTCCCCGCGCACGGCCTCCCAGAAGGCGTCGACCGTGGGGTCGGCGATGCGGCCCTCGTCGTAGAGCGCCTGCGCGGCGGTGTCGGGGGAGTGCCCGCCCGC
>DVOR01000205.1 GCA_018713405.1 Candidatus Spyradenecus faecavium
ACCGCCTGCAGCGCCTGATCAACGACCATGAGGGCGAGAACTACCAGGCCAAGCAGTCGGAGCTCGCCTTCCAGAACGGGGGGCTGCTGGGCGTGGGGCTGGGGCGCGGCATGCAGAAGGAGCATTACCTGCCGGAGTGCCACACGGACTTCATCTACGCGGTGATCGCGGAGGACCTGGGGCTCGCGGCCACGGGCTCGATCTGGGTGGCCTATGTGGCGATGCTGCTGTGCGGCACGGTCATCGCGTTGCGCGCGCCGGACAAGCAGGGGATGGCGCTGGCCTTCGGCGCCACGACGCTGCTGTGCGGGCAGGCGGCCGCGAACATCGCCGTGGTGACGCACGTCTTCCCGACGAAGGGGCTGGCGTTGCCGTTCCTGTCGTACGGGGGCTCTTGTCTGTTGGCCTCGTATTGCGCGGTGGGGGTGTTGCTGGGCGTGGGGCGGACCGCCGCCGAGGCGCAGGACGCACCGTTGCCGCCGGGCGGCCGCCCGATTTCCCTCTCTTGACCCGCACCGAAAGGAACCGCCATGCCCAACGCCCCCCGCACCGTCGTCTGGGACTTCAACGGCACGCTGCTGGACGACGTCCGCGCGTGTCTGGACGCCCTCAACGCCATCCTGCGCGGCAACCGCCTGCCGCCGCTCTCGGCGGAGGATTACCGCGCGCGGTTCCGGTTCCCGGTGGCGGAGTTCTACCGCGAGTTGGGGATGGTGCCGGCGACGCGCTATGACTGGGAGGCGCTGGGCGAGAGCTTCCATATGCGCTATCTCTTCTCGCGGCACTTGGGGCTGCAGCCCGGCGCGCGCGAGGCGCTCACGGCGTTGCGTGCCGCGGGCATCCGCCAGGGGGTCCTCTCCGCGCTGGAACAGGGGTTGCTGGAGATGCAGCTGCGGCAGTTCGGGCTGACGCCCTATTTCGATTTCATCCGGGGGTCGCGGAATTACGACGGCGCGTCGAAGGAGGCGGCCGCGCGGGACCTGCCGCTGGAGGGGCCGACGCTGCTGGTCGGCGACACATTGCACGACGCCGAGGTCGCGCGGGCGATGGGGTGGGATTGCATCCTCTGCTCGGCCGGCCACCAGAACGCCGAGCGTCTGGCCACGGTGGGCTTCCCGATCATCCCGAGCCTGCTCCTCCTTCCGCCGCGCCTGCTCTGAGGGAGGTCGGACGCCTGCGGCGTCCCGGAGAACGGAGGGGACAAGGAGGGAGGGGGAACGGCGTGGAGGGGGAAAAGGAGGAAAGGAAGAAGGGGAATTGAAGGGTGGTGTGGGGCGCTGCCCCACACCCCGGCAGAGCGAAGTTCGCCCTGCACCCCCGGCACGTCCTGCGGACGTGCCTGACCGGGACGCGTCAGGCGGCGCGGTAGGACGAATAGGACGAATAGGACGGCGTGCGCCAGCACGCCCAGCGACTCTCCCCTACGCACCGTGCCCTCTCGGGAGACGGCGGAGTCAGAAGACCCAGAACTTGGCGATGAAGTAGTTGAGGGCGATCTCGACGAGGGTGACGATGAGGTTGATGATTTCGGGCCACCAGCCGTAGTCGGCCTTGACGCGGGCCTTGTCGCGGAGGTCCCAGCGGAGCCATTTGTCGATGAGCCACCACATGACCGCCACCGTGAAGGCAGCGGTGACGATGCGGCTGGAGTACATCTTCCAGGCCGAGTCCCAGAAGCCGGAGTCGGTGCCGGAGAAGGCGAGCCAGCGCATGAGCAGGAAGGCCACCGTGGCCGCGGCGAACCAGCTGATGCACTTGCTGGGGACGTTGCCCAGGCCGCATTTGCGGAAGAGCACGGAGTAGCCCACGAAGCTGACGGCGGTGGAGCAGACCCCGGCGAAGAGGTACCAGAAGAGCTCCCAGAAGAGCGCCGGGGGCATGAAGACGGAAATCAGGTCGTTGAGCATGTCCATGGGGGCTCCGGAAGTTTGGAGGCTTGGAGGTTTGGAGGCTTGGCGCGCCCTCGCGGGCGTCTAAGAAGTCTGCGTCCCATTTGGCGGGGCCAAACTTCCAAGCCTCCAACCTTCCAAGCTTCCCGTCAGCCGCGGTCAATCGCGGCTGACGAGGTTGAGCGGGCCGTCCTTGAGGAGCTCGCGGCAGATCTGCCAGCACTCGTACTGCATGCGCGGCACGTGGAAGCAGCCCTTGAAGAGGTTGCCCTTGATGTCGGAGCAGACGCGGCCGTCGCGGGAGAGGTAGCCGAACCAGTCGCCGTATTCCTTGTCGGGGAAGTGGGCGTGGGTCCAATCGTGGGCGAGGGTGTGCCACTTGGCGTACTTCTCGGAGCCGGTGATCTGGTAGGCCAGCAGCGTGGCGATGCAGACCTCGTTGTGGGGCCACCAGAACTTCATGTCCTGCCAGTACTCGGAGACGGGGTTGTTGTAGACGTCGCGGTAGTAGAGGATGCCGCCGTACTCCTTGTCCCAGCCGCGCTCCCAGGACCAATCGAGCATGTCCAGGCCGATGTTGATGTAGTCCAGGCGGCCGCGGCGCTTGCCCTCCTTCATGATGAACCAGGCGCCCTCGATGGCGTGGCCGGGGTTGAGGGTACGCTCGTCGATGTGGTCGATGATCTGGCCCTCGGGCGAGACGGTCTCCATGACGCAGCGGATCTCGGGCTTGAGGTGGTAGCGCACGATGTCGGCGATGGCCTGGTCGATGCGCGCCTCGGCCTCCTCGTAGCCGATGCTGTCGCGGAGGCGCTGGCAGGTGGAGATGTTGATCATGGGGTGGCCCAGGCCGCGGGTGGGGCGCACGCCGGTGAACTTGGGCGGGGTGTCGACGTGGTCGCCGTAGAGCTTGTAGGTCTGGCGGGCCAGGTCGGCGTACTCGGCCGATCCGGTGAGGCGGGCGTACTCGCCGTAGGCGATGCAGGCGAAGCTCTCGGAGAAGGCGTAGCGGCGCTTGCGGATGGGGTCGCCGCGGCGGGTCATGTGGAAGTACATGCGCCCGTCGGCGGGGTCGTAGCAATACTTGCGGAGGAACTCGAGGGTGCCCTTGACGGCGGCCTCCCAATCGGGGCGGCGCTCGACGTGGTTGCAGAGGAAGCCGAGCATCCAGGCGAAGCGGCCCTGTTGCCAGACGCCCTTGTCGTCGTCGATGCGGTTGCCCTTGCGGTCGACGCCGGTCATGATGCCGCCGTATTCCTTGTCCCAGCCGTGCTCCATCCAGAAGGGCACGGTGTCGCACAGCAGGCCGTCGTGGTAGACGGCCTCGAGCTTTTGCAGGCGTTCGGTGCTGAGCATGGCGTGGCCTCCCCTCACTCGGCCAGGATGGCGGCGACGGTGTCGGCGCACTCCTTGCGCTGCTCGGCCGTCAGGTTCGTGAGCGGCGGGCGCACGGTGGGCATGTCCAGCCCGTGGATGGCCATCATGGCCTTGCCGGCCACCACGCCGCCGTACTTCACCAGCAGGTCGACGATGCGGCAGACCTTGGCCATGCCGCGGTCGATGGCCGCCTGGTCGCCCTGGCGGTAGGCCTCCCAGATGCCGTAGTAGAGCGGCGCGGCGTAGTTGTAGGTCGAGCCGATGGCCGACTTGGCGCCGCAGGCAAGCGCGCCGGCGAACCACTCATCGATGCCCCAGGTGATGTCGTACTTCCCGCCACAGGCGCGCAGGCAGCGCTGGAACATGTAGAGGTCGGGGTAGTTGAACTTGATGCCCGCCAGCTGCGGGATGCGCCCGTCGGCCTTGATGAGGAACTGCTCCATGTCGAACGTCACGCCGCTCATCGAGGTGTGGTAGTAGTAGAACGGCAGGTTCGGCGCGGCCACGAGCACGGCGTTGATGTAGTCGATCAGCGCATCGATGGAGCCGGGGCGGAAGAAGTTCGGCGGCACGATCGAGGTCGCGCTGACGCCGATTTCCTGCGCGTAAGCCGCCAGCTCGCGCGCGTCGGTGATGGAGAGCGCGCCCACGTGCGCGATGAGGAAGAGGCGCCCCTGCGCGGCCTCGACCCACGCCTTCATCACCTGCTTGCGCTCCTCCACCGAGCAGCAGATGCCCTCGCCGGTGGTGCCGCAGATGTACGCGCCGATGTCCTTCTGCTTCAGCAGCGTCTCGACCTGCTTGGGGATGAGGTCCAGGTTCACGGAGCCGTCCGCGTTGAACGGGGTGTGCGGGGCGGCGATCAAGCCTTCGAGTTTCTTCATGGTCGTTCCTCTCTGGTGGGAGTTGTCCACTGTTGACACTATTGTACCCCCATTCCCGCCTCCACTGCAAGCCGCCCCACGCCGCCCCGCGGTATGCTAAACTATAAGTATGAAGCGAATTGTCTTGACGGTCATCACGGGGCCCGAGATGGGCCGGATTCTGACGGTGCCGCCCGCAGGGGCGACGCTGGGGCGCTCGTCGCGCATGGCGGACCTGCAGCTGCCCGACGAGATGCTCTCGCGCATCCACTGCCGCTTCTTCCTCGAGGGCGACACGCCGATGGTGCAGGACCTCGGCTCCTCCAACGGCACCTCCCTCAACGGCGAGCCCCTCGCCGCAGACCCCCGCCCCATGCACCCCGGCGACGTCGTCACCGTGGGCGAGACCGGCCTGCGCGTGACGCTCGAGGGCGACGCCCCAGCCCCCGCGCCCGC
>DVOR01000206.1 GCA_018713405.1 Candidatus Spyradenecus faecavium
CCCAAGGCCGCGCCGACCTCGTGGCCGAGAGCGACGAGCGAGTCTACGTCTTCGAGCTCAAGATCAAAGGCACCGCGCAGGAGGCCCTCGCCCAGATCAAGGACCGCGGCTACGCCGAGCCCTATCGCGCCACGGGCAAACCCATCCACCTCATCGGCCTGGCCTTCGACCCCGCCACCCACACCCTCACCGACGCCCTCGTCGAGCAGTTCTGACGCCACCCCGCATCCATTGCGCGCGATGTGACAGCCGATGTCACACTCGCCCCTGCCGCCTCGTATTTCCAACCCTTTCCGCCCCTGACATCCATGACAGGCCCACCGTCGGGCAGCCCCCGCCCATCACGAATCGGCATGCACCCTAGACATCGGCAATAGGTATCCATGGGGAGGCCCTGTGCCATCGAACTTGCCCTAGACATACCAAGTTTGACACGCGAGTCAGCTGTGTGGTATTTTAATAGTAGTTCGGTGCCACGGAGTGGCTCGATATGGATCATCCCAGCCGAACTTCATTTCTTTGCGAATGGACTTGTGGGCGGGAAGATTTTCAACCCGTCCACTTTTTCTTTGTCCGTATTGTCGGAGTTGTAAAAGAAGGGCGCGATACGTTTGTAAAAGGGATAGTCGGGATCGTCTTGCGAGAATCTTCGATAGACATTGTAGCAACATAAATCGGCGAGTTGAACGCCTTCGCACGTTTCACTTCGCACGAACAGTGGCATTTCAATAATGTGCTTGAAATGTAACCCAGAAGTCGCGCCACGTTCATAAAATGTGATTTGGGCCGTGGTGGTCTGAAGATTGCGCTGCTTCCCGGTATCGTCTGTAATCAATATGGCCTTATGCTTGGGATGGGCTTCGGTCATGTACCTCTCAATACGCTCGCAAAGCAACTCCCATGCTTTGAGGTGGATTGCTTTTTGGTCCGCAAGGTGTGAGTTTGGCAGAATGGCCTGTTTGTCGATAACGGCTGAGATAAGGACCGCTTTACACTGCTTAAGTTGGTCGTAAAACATGGATGAAAGCTTGAGCCGCTCGGTATCCGTTTGGAACTTGGAGAAGGGGTGTTTGTCCCGTTCCTTTGGGTTTCTGAGATAGGTGGACTTCACCTCCGCGTCGGTCGAGACATCTAACTTGATGCCTTCGTCACGCATGATTCTGTCAATGATGGATTGCTTGAACCGCGTGATGTCAAAGTGAAATCGCTTCCAGTGGTTCTCGTACATCCCAACCGCAGTGAGGATGTAAAACCTCTCCTTCTCCAAATGAGAGAAATCGCGGTTGCCGGACTCATCGATATAGAATAGATACACCTGTCACATCTCCTTTGTGTACTCGCAGAATAACACAGACCGCACAATGCTGCAATAGGATTGGAAAGCTTGTCGCGCGATAGTACACCTGCCGCCACCGCCTTATCCTTCTCTTTACCACGTGTGTTCGTGGGACGCTGTGTGCAACAATCCCTAGGCACACTTTTCCCTTTGCCACCGCTTGTCGCGGGAGGACGCCTTTGCTAAAGTGAAGGCAAAGGAACCCAACCATGACGAGACACTGCTTGGCCGCCCTGCCCTTCGCCGCCTCGTTGGGGTGTTTCGTCCTTCGTTCACCGTTCCCCAAGGATTAAAGACCATGAAACTGCACTTCCTCCTCCCCTGCCTTGCGCTCCTCGCCGCCGGTTGCGCCACCGAGCGGCTCGTCTTCTCCGAGGAGTTCGACGTGCCCGGCCTGCCTGACCCCGCCACCTGGCGTTACGAGGAAGGCTGGGTGCGCAACCAAGAGGCCCAGTGGTACTCCAAGGCCGACCCCGCCAACACCTGGATTGAGGACGGCACCCTGCGCATCACCGCCCGCAAGCTCGAGGAGCCCCGCCCCAACCCCGCCGAGAACCCCGCCGGCGAGGGCCGCCCCTGGGGCCCCGCCCGCGACGCCATCCGCTACACCTCCGGCTCCATCGACACCAAGGGCCGCTTCGCCTTCCAGTACGGCCGCGTCGAGGTCCGCGCCCGCCTCGCCCACGGCCAGGGCGCCTGGCCCGCCATCTGGACCCTCGGCGTCTGGGGCCGCCATCCCGACTGCGGCGAGATCGACATCATGGAATACGTCTGGTCCTCCCGCGACCGCGTCTGGGCCACCCTCCACTTCCCCGGCCGCTACGACATGCCCGCCAACGAGCGCTCCGGCGCCTACGCCGGGCCCGAGGTGCAGGACGGCGAGTTCCACCTCTACGGCATGGAGTGGGACGCCGAGAAGATCACCTTCACCTACGACGGCAAGCCTTATTACACCTTCGCCCTCGACCGCGTCAACCGCCCCGACGGCACCAACCCCTTCCGCCAGCCCCACTACCTCAAGCTCAACCTCGCCCTCGGCACCGAGAAGAACTGGGGCGGCGCCCTCGACCCCGCCATCCTCCCCCAGACCTTCGAGGTCGACTACGTCCGCGTCTACCAGCGCCCCGCCAAACCCTAAGGGTTCCGACCCGAAACCCTAAGGGGTTCGACCCAAAACCCTAAGGGTTTCGCCCCAGACCCTTAAGGGTTTCGCAAAAAGAGGTGGACTTATTCGCAATGACCCTGCCGCGTCGAGACCCTTGTCCGGCGCGGGAAGCCCTCTCCCCGCGCCTTTCCGCGCATTCTAACACCAACGAAACGGGGGGAGAGAATAAAGGCTTGCGTTGGCTGTCGCGATGTGCTACAGTATCCCCGATGTTTCATTCCAGAGTGTCTATGCAACGCTTGAGTCTAGCTCTTCTCTGCCTTCTCCCGTGGCTGTGCGGCTGCGGGGCGATTTACGATGCGCTCTTCCCCGGCGACGTGAAGCGGGTGGAGGTCCACGAGCTGCAGTCCAACGTCACCACGCCGAAGCTCCGCCCCGGCCTCCAGATCACCGTCTCGGTCTCGGCCCTGGGCCAGGAGGTCTTCGCGCCGCAGCAGAAAGAGGTCTCCGCCGAAGGCGACGTCCTCCTGCCCTACGTGGACAGCGTGAAGTGCGAGGGCATGACGATCGAGCAGTTGCGTCAGGTGCTCATCAAGCGGTATTCCGAGTTCTACGTGAACCCGCAGGTGGCGGTGGACTACGTGCCCGTGAGCGCGGGCGGGTCCTCGCCCTATGGCTCGGTGCTCGTCACCGGGTGCGTCGGCTCCCCCGGGCCCGTCAGCATCCCCCCGACGCGCGACCTGACGGTGATGCAGGCGCTCAGCGCCGCCGGCGGCGCCGGCATGTGGGCCAACCGCTCCGCCGTCACCCTCACCCGCGAGCTGGAGAACGGCGAGAAGCAGCGGGTGGTCATCGATTTGGACGACATCGGCAACGACGCGGCCACCGAACTGGACGTCGTGCTGATGCCCGGAGACGTGCTGAACGTCCCCGAAAGCAACTGGTAACCTGATTTGTTGTTGGTCTAGAGAGAAAGAGAGCGAAGCATGAAGCGAATGATGCTTTTGGCCGCAACCCTCCTGTTGGGGGTGTGGAGCGTGCGCGCGGCGGTCTTGACGGAGGCAGATTTGACGCCCGCCGCCATCAGCCGCACCGTCCAGGCGACCGCTGAGAACCAGCGCCTGGCCTATGCGCGCCAAGTGATGGTCTCCATCGGGGCCTTCCCCGGCGAGGCGACCGCCAAGACCCAGCGCCTGGCCTCCGCGGCCCGCGCGCTGATCCGTGGCGCCGGCAGCAAGCAGGGCGTGGCGATGATTTCCGAGATCTACGCCTCCGCCCCCCTCGAGAACCTGCAGGGCCTGTCCGACCTCCTGGCGGACAACGGCTTCGGCCAGGTTGAGAACAAGTTGGACGACGCGCAGTACAACGCCTTCTGCACGCAGGTGGTCAAGACCGCCTCCGACTACATCGCCAAGTCCGGCGCCGACGCCCCTGACGTGCGCGTCGCCACCCTGGTCGATGCCTTCTCCAAGGGCAGCGAGAAGCCCGCCGCCACGCGCGAGAGCCTCATGGCCGCCCTCCCCGCCGGCTACGTCAACGCCGTCCAGCAGTACAACCGCGCCGCCGCCGCCGGCGAGACCCGCACCTTCGTGGCCGAGCGCGCCGGCGTCGAGGCCGTCGCCGCCACCCCGGATGACCCGGATGCCGGCAAGGTGGTGATGGAGCGCACGAAGTCCGCCCAGGAAGAGGTTACCGAGGAGTATCTCGAGCGTACCTCCCCCGAGGTCGAGGACGTCGCCCCCGATTCCTCCGAGACGGTTCCCGCCCCCGCGGACGTCCAGGTTCCCCTGCTCGCGCGCTACGTCACCGACGTGTTGGGCCTGACCCAGGACGCGATGGACGATTCCCTCTTCGCCGTGTGGTACGATTGGGAGACCCATCCCGCGACGCTGCCCGGCCGTCCCTTCCAGTACGAGACCGGCCTGCCCATCTCCGTCGGCATCGACGAGCAGATTCCCGCCTCCTTCCCGCGCCCCCGCCCGTTGCCGCCCAGCCCGCTGTACCGCAACCAGCGCATCCGTAACATCTTCTAAGGCTATTGCCGGAAAGCGAAATCATGAAAAAACCGCTTCAGTTGGCCGCTTTGCTGTGTGGGTGCCTGGTGACCTCGGTCGCCTTCGCCCAGGCCGGTGACAAGGGTCCCGGCTTCCGCTTCGGCAACGGTTGGAATCTTGGCGCCTCCGTCAGCGTCGGTGCCTTCTGGGAGAACAACGCCCACGACTCCACCGAGGACAAGGAGAGCGGCGCAGGCTGGCGCGTCCAGCCCAGCCTCTCGCTCAGCAAGCAGCTCGGGTCGCGCTCGTCCTTCAACACGAACCTCTTCTACACCATGGAGCGGGGCTTCGACGACGAGGACGCGGAGGACTCCGACTCCTACGGCATCTCGCTGGGCTACTCCCGCAAGCTCTCGCAGCGCTGGGGCCTGAGCGTCTCGGCCTCCTACTCCCACTCCGAGAACGACGAGTTCTACGGCGTGGGCTGGGATGCCGCGAATCCCACGCTCCCCCGCATCGACGTCGATAAGACCGATAACTACCAGGCGAGCGCCGGCCTCAGCTATTCCGGCAACAAGTGGAACCTGAGCTTCGGCGCCACCTGGAGCCGCACGGACCGCGACGAATCCTGGGGCACCCAGAGCGACAGCTACGGCCTGAGCATTGGCGCGGGCTACAAGCTCAGCCGCACCCTGAGCGCGAACCTCTCCGGCTCGATGTCCATCAGCGATCCTGAGGATGGCGACACCTCCACCTCTTACTCCCTGATGGGCGGCTTCACGAAGACCCTCTCCGACCGCCTCTCCCTCACCGCGATGGCCGGTCTGAGCTTCCAGGACTACAACGGCTACGAGGACGACACCACCGTCGACCCCTCCTACACCTTGAGCCTGTCCTACAAGGCCTCCCGCCGCATCGCCCTGGCCCTGTCGATGCACTCCACCTACGAGTCCGAGTACTACAACGACGGGTACTACAATGCGCGCACCACGTACGTCTGGTCGCACAACCTGACCGGCTCGATGACCGTCCAGTGGTCCGACAAGCTCTACTCCACGCTGAGCGTCTCCGGCTTCTACGAGGAGCACGTCGCCACGGTCAGCGGCCTCGGCGATCGTGACCGCAAGTACGTCCAGCTCGCCTTCAACACGTCCTACCGCTTCAACAGCTACGTCTCGATGTACGGGAGCGTCTCCTGGAAGAACGACCAGTACGACTATGACAGCGGTGACGATTCGGCCGACGACATCCGCCTGGATGTCGGTATGACCTTCACGCTGTAAGGCCGTCAGGCCTCGTTCACCCGCCGTGATTCGGATCCTGGTGACGAAGTATTGGGTGCTTGCCCACCTCTTGTTGGTGGCAGGCACCCTTTCTTTCGCCCCGACCGTCTCGGCCTGGTTCGGGCTGTGGGCGGCGGGGTCGCTGTTGCTCTTCACGCGCTTCCTGCCGCCCGTCCTCAAGGGCGAGAGCTTCTGGTCGGCGCGCGCCCGCGTCTCCCATGCCTTGGGCCGCGACGTCGTGCTCTGGGCCCTTTTGCTCGCCGCGCTCTACGTCGGCGTCGGCCTCTTCAACGGCCCGCGCGCGCTGGTGCTCGACCTCTCGTCCGTGGACCTCATGGACCTGAGCGCCAAGCCCCAATGGATCTATACCGCGCCGAAGATGCCCTTCGCGCCCTCCTCGGTGAATCCCGCCGAGGGCGTCCCCTTCTTCGTGGGGCTGCTCGGCGGGCTGGCGTGCGCGGTGGCGGTGCGGACGGCGCTTCCGCGCGGCCAGCGCCTCCTCGCGCTCGTGGGCCTTGGCCTGCTGGCGGGCGTGGCCGCGCTCGGCGCGATCGTCGTGGGCAAGGTGACGGGCGCGGCGCCGACGTTGGCCCTGCTCGGCGGGGTGGGGGGCGCCTCCGCGCTGTGGCTGATGCTCTTCTGCGTCTGCCTGGGCGTCGTGGCCGAGGCCTTCTTGGAGGGCCGCCCGGTGCTGTGCGCCGCCGCCCTGCTCGCGGCGTGCCTGGACGCGCTGGGGGTCTTCGCCTTCGGCGGCGCGCTGATGGTCACGGTCGCGGGCGTCTTGGCGGTGGTGTGGGTGCTCTTCGCGGGGTTCACGGTGCACGCCAGCGGGCGCGGCCCGGCGTTGCTGTGGCACGTCGTCCTGATGGCGCCCGTCGCGGTGGCGGTCTTCGCGGGCTTGGCCCTGATGCCCGCCGGCCACAGCCTCACGACGCTCTTCGGGCATGAGCCCCTCAACGCCGCCTGGGAGGCCTTCTCGTCGCAGTGGCCCTTCCGCCAGGGGCTGGCGGCGAGCGTGCTGGACCTGAACCCGATGCTCGGCCTGGGCCCGAACGGCTTCGCCCACTTCGCCGAGCTGGTCATCCCCGAGTCCGACGCGGCCGCCTGGGGGCTGTGGGAGGCCGGCGGCACGGCGTTGCCGAACGACTTTATGCGCCTGCTGGTGGAGCGCGGGCTGATCGGCGCCATCCTCCTGCTGTTGCCGGGTTGCGCGATGCTGGGCCGCTGCGTGATGCGCGGGGTGTCGATCGCCCAAAACCGCACCCATACGCTGCGGTATCGTTACGTCTTTGTGTTCGCGGGGTCGCTCGTGGGCGTGGTGTCCATGCTGGCGATGTCCCTGATTGGCGCGCCCTTGCATGCGCCGGCGCCGTTGTGCGCGTTTCTGATCGTCTGCGCCTGCATGGCCGGATGGATGCCCCGGCCCCGTTGAGCCGGGAAAGTGAGGTTCGAGAATGGCCGAGGAAGACAACAGCCAGCAGAAGGGGCGCAGCCTCTATTACCAGCGTTTCTCGAAGGACAGCCTGCCCGCCGGCGGCGCGGCTTACGGCGCGCCCGCCTACGGCGCCCCCTATGGCGGGGCCTACGGCGCCCCTTACGGCGCCGGCTACGGCGCGCCCGGCGGCGGCGACGAGGGCAACGGCGGCACGATGAGCGTGGGCCGCATCCTCCGCGTCTGCTCCAGCCACTGGATGACCATCTTCGTCTTCCTGGTCCTCGGCCTGCTCTGCGCCTTCATCGTCTTCCAGCTCCTGCCGCAGAAGTTCGAGTCCGTCGCCTACTACGAGATGACCGTCCAGGGCCGCTCCCTCGTCGGCGAGGAGGGCGACATCTACTCCGGCAGCGACAACTCCTTGGAGTCGGTCTTCAACACCCGCTACACCCAGTTCCAGACCACCGAGGTGCAGGACCGCGTCATCGAGCGTTACCGCTCCAAGAACCCGGACAAGGGCATCTCCACCGCCACCCTGCGCGACATCCTCGCCAACGAGTCCGAGATGAAGCTCCTGCCCCGCTCGCGCCTCGTCACCGTCACCGTCGTCGCCTCCGACCCCAAGCTTGCCGCCGACCTCGCCAACGCCTACGTCGAGGTCTGCGAGGAGTTCATGAGCGAGCAGAACAAGCTCCTGGCCGACAACGCCGTCGTCTTCCTCACCACCACCCTCGCCGAGGAAGAGCGCCGCCTGGCCGAGATCGAGGAAGACCTCCTCGAGGAGCGCAAGTCCCAGCGCATCGAGAGCCTCACCCGCGAGCGCGAGCTCGTCCAGAGCCGCCTCTCCGCCCTCGACTCCCAGTCCATCGACCTCGAGCGCCAGATCGCCATCGCCAAGGACCTCATCAACGGCCTGGCCATCGTCAAGGAGACCCCCGACCGCTTCACCGTCATCCCCGAGGAATACCGCTCCGGCGAGATCGTCTCCGCCTACGAGCGTTGGCAGACCGCCCTCAACGAGCGCAAGACCCTCCTCATCCGCCTCACCGAGAAGCACCCCGACGTCATCCTCAAGGACCGCGAGGTCCAGGTCTTCCGCGAGCAGTTCGTCGAGGTCGCCCAGCGCGCCTACGACACCGGCATCACCCAGCTCAAGTTCCTCGAGAGCCAGCGTCAGCCCATCGTCGAGGAGGCCGCCAAGGTCCGCGCCGAAATCATCAAGCTCGACGGCGACATCCTCGCCGCCCAGATGCGCGTCCAGCAGCTCGAGCGCCAGCGCGAGATCGGCATCGGCAAGACCCTCGAGCTCCGCGAGCGCCAGCGCGTCGCCAGCCTCAAGGCCGACGAAAACGCCGCCGCCATCCGCTCCGTCCGCGACGCCCTCCCCGCCGAGAAGCCCGCCAGCCCCAACCCCTACATCATCTTCACCGCCGGCGTCCTCATCGGCCTCCTCCTCGACCACATGGAAGACAAGCT
>DVOR01000029.1 GCA_018713405.1 Candidatus Spyradenecus faecavium
GCCGCTCATCGCCCAGGCGGTCACCCGCGTGGCCTGCATCGGAGACTCCATCACCTACGGCACAGGCTTGGCCGACCGCGCCGCGCAGGCCTATCCCGCCCGCCTTCAGGCGCTCCTGGGCAAGGATTACGAGGTGCGCAACTTCGGCAATCCCGGCCGCGGCATCTACCTCCACACCCGGCGTGGCAAAGAGATGCGCGGCTTCCGCCACATGGCGGAGCACCGCGCCGCGCTGGAGTGGAAGCCCGACATCGTGATCTGCAACCTCGGCATCAACGATTGCGGCGCCTTCCTAAAGACCGAGTCCGAGCGCCCCGGCACCTTCCAGAACGAGTACCTCGCGCTCCTGAACGACTACGCCGCGCTCCCCACCAAGCCCAAACTCTACGTCTGGGGGAAGCTCGCCCCGCTCGCGCCGGGACAGACCTTCTACCGCAGCCCGGAGCCCTTCCTCATGCAGGCCGAGATCGCGGCGGCCGCCCGCCGCGCCAACGCCACGACCATCGACATGGAGACGCCCCTCCTGCCCTTGCTCCTCAAGCACTTCCCTGACCACATCCATCCCGACGCCGAGGCCTCCGCGGTCATCGCGGAGACCGTCGCCAAGGCCCTCGCGCCCGCGCCGGAGCCGCCCGCCGCCACCGCCGCCCGCCCCGCCAACCACACCGGCTGGGCCACGCCTTGGCCCGCCGCGCCCGTCGCCATCCCCGCCGACATCGCCGGCCGGTGCGAAACCTGGGTCTGCGCCGGCCAATCCAACATGTTCTGGACGCTCGGCCGTTGCGCCGGGGCCGACACGGAGGCCGCCGCCACCGCCAAGCACGACATCCGCCTCTGGGACTTCGTCACCGGCCAGTGGCGCCGCATCACCCCCGCCAACGCCAAGGAATGGAGCGCCATCGCCGTCTCCTTCGCCATCCGCCGCGCCGAGGCCACGGGCAAGCCCATCGCCCTCCTCTTGGTCGACGTGGGCGGGGCTCCCGCCGAGGCCTTCCTGCCCCCCTCCGTCATGGCGGCCGTGGACGCCAAGGGCAAGCCGCGCTATCCCTGGCTCCTGCGCATCCTCACCAACCGCAAGTCCCTCGACCAAAACGAAGACTTCCCGAACTCCTGGGTCAAGGCCGTCTACGCCGGCCATCTGGGCCTCGAGAGCAAGGGCTGGCGCGTGGGCGTGCTGTGGGATTTGGGTCTGGCGCGTCTGCGCGGGCTTCCGGTCACCGGCGTGCTGTGGTATCAGGGCGAATCCAACGCCTCGACCGCGCTCGGCGGCCAAGCGGAAAAACCGCTCCCTGAGCCGTATATGGAGGAGACCATCCGCGCCACCGAGGAGACGTTGCAAGGCATCGCCGGCGACAAAGCCCCCGTGCTGATGGTGGGTTTGCCCGTCATGAATCGCCCCTGGGCCCCCTACCGTGCGCTCCAGAAGAAAGTCTGCGATGAGACCGGAACCATCTACCTCGACACCTTCTCACGCGGCTTGGGCACCCCCGACAACGTCCACCCGCCGGAAAAGCGCCCCTTTGCGGAACTGGCCTCCGAGGCCGCGACCTCCGCGCTGAAGGCTGTGAACCAAGCGCACGAACACTGAACGGCAGGATGCGATGAACAGCCAGGCAAGCGAGACCAATCAACAGGGCGGGCATCTCACCACCCTCGTCGAACGTGCCGAGCCCTACGCGGCACTTTTGCGCCGCGCCCATCTGCTTGCGGAACCGGAGGCCCCCACCGAGTTGCGCCTCCAAGCACTCTGGCAAAGTCCCACGCGCCCAAAAGACCTCGCCCTCCTGGATGGCACACCGGTCGAAGTGTTGGATCCTGGCCACTGGAACCGCACGGCCGGGCCGGACTTCCGCGACGCGTTGCTTTCCATCGGTGGTGCCCTCCGCCGCGGCGATGTGGAGCTCCATCTGCGCCCCGCGGATTGGGACGCGCACGGCCACACCAAGGACCCCGCCTACGCGGGCGTCATCCTTCACGTCACCTGGGCGCCGGGGCCGCCCGCCAAGACCCTGCCGCCGGCCGTGCCGACTCTCGCGCTCGCCCCCTTCGCCGAACGCCAGGGCCCCATCGACTTCGCGTCCCTCCCGACCCCGCGCGACGACGCCGCGGACCCGCGCCCCTGCCGCCTGAGGTTGGAGGGCGAGCCCGGTGCGCTGGACCGTCTGCTCGTCTCTGCCGGGGCCTACCGCCTGCTCATCAAGAGCCGCGCCTTCGCCGAGGCCCTCCGCGACGGCTCGCCCTTCCAGGCTTTCTACGAGGCGCTCCTGGCCGCGATGGGCTATCGTCGCAACGTCGCGCCCTTTCGGCGTCTGGCGCAGGAGATTCCCTTTGCGCGATTGCAACAACTTCCCTCCTTGCGGCGCTTCGCCATCCTCGCCGGCGTCTCCGGTTTACTGAAAGAAGAACGTCGCGACCTCTGGGACCTCTGGTGGGACAGCGGTTTTCCCCCATCGCTTCGCCCCTACGAATGGGACTTCCGCGCGCTTCGTCCGCAAAACCATCCCTTCCGTCGCCTGGCCGGCGCCGTCGGCGTGCTCCATCGCATCGACCGACTGCTCGACCTTTCGCTGGGAAACCTGCCGGAAGCACTCGTTGAAGCCTCAACGTTGCTCTGCGAACCGCTCGCGCTCAAGGGTGCCCTCATCGGCGCGAACCGCGCCCACGCCATCGTCACCAACCTCTTCGTGCCCTACCGCCTGGCCCTGGGGTCGCTCACCGCGGCCTCGCTCGACGCCCTTCCCGGCGAGGACGTCTCCCAGCCGATGCGCGAGGCGTGGCACCGCCTCACCGGCACGCTCCGCGACCTCCCCAAGGGCGGTCTCCGCCAACAGGGCCTGCTCCAGATCCACGCCGACTTCTGCGCCAACCCCGCGCTCTCCTGCCAGACCTGCCCCCTCGCCGACGCCTGACGGCCAATCGCGTCTTCCCTTTTCCGGGGCGGCCTCAGCGGCCCATTCCAAATAAGTCCACCTCTTTTTCCGAAACCCTTAAGGGTTTGCCTCGAAACCCTTAGGGTTTTGGGTCGAACCCCTTAGGGTTTCGCCTCAGACCCCTTAGGGTTTCAGGATGGGCGGGGGCGCCTCAGGGAGGCAATGCGCGGGATTGTGCTACAATGCGGGCGAGGTTTTGAGATGGATGCTTACGAACGAAACGAAGCCCGCGGCTTGACGGAAGCGGGAAAGGGGACGCGATGAGGTTGCCGGAGGACGCACGGGGGGCGCAGTGGGCGCTGGGGCTGAGCGGCGGGGCCGACTCGGTGGCGTTGCTGCACAAGTGCCTGGAGGCCGGGGTGCGGCCGGTGGCGCTCCACTTCAACCATGCCTTTGAGGACGAGAACGGCGACGAGGCGGAGGCCTTCTGCCGGGCGCTGTGCGCGTCGCTGGGGGTGGCGTTGCGGGTGGGGCGGCGGGTGGCCTCGCCGCAGGAGCGGGGCTCGAAGGAGAGCCGGGCACGGACGGCGCGGATGGCCTTCTTCGCGCAAGAGACCCGCGCGGCGGGGTGCGTGGGGGTGCTGTTGGCGCATCAGGCGGACGACCGGGCGGAGAACCTGGTGTTGCGTCTGGCGCGGGGGTGCGGGTCGGAGGGGCTCTCGAGCTTTGGATGGGGTGGG